>JBCCZW010000132.1:0-8729 GCA_039186805.1 Verrucomicrobiota bacterium | reverse complement strand
TAGACCCGAAAATAGCTGAAGCAATCAACGTTCAGATTGGGAGCGAGCTTTTCTCTTCGAATGCCTATCTTTCGATGGCCGCCTACTTTGAGGCGGAGTCGTTTGTTGGATTTTCGAAATGGGTGCCTGTTAAGAGCGACGAGGAGCGCGCTCACGCGATGAAAATATATAACAATCTGCGTGATAGAGGGGGTATTGTGAAGCTGCCCGGTCTCGATGCGCCGCGAAGCGATTTTAGTTCTCCGCTGGATGTGTTTCAGGCGAGTCTTTCTCAGGAACAGGATGTGACGCGTGGAATCCACTCGATTTACAAGCTGGCTCATGAAGAGGCGGATTACGCGACGGTTTCGTTCCTCAAGTGGTTTATCGATGAACAGGTGGAGGAAGAGAAGAACGTCTCGGACATGATTGAGAAGCTGAAGCGCGCGGGCGATAACCCGGAGACGATGCTTTTACTCGATCGTTATGCGATGGAGAGGAAGGCTGAGTCCGAAGCAGATTAATCTTTCGTTAGATAGTCGAGAATTCGCGCTCTTCGATTGCGTTTATGCAGACCGCCTTGCGCGGTCTTTTTTGTGTCTAATACCACATGCAAAAAGGGAAAGAAAATGAGGGTGAGGAACGATGATTGGAGATTCCCAAGCGCGTTTTTGTAAGACGAATTTGGGAACGATTGAGGGGAGGATTGTCTGAGGATACCGGCGAAAGAGGGGTAGGCAAATAGCTCCACTCGGATGATTGAAGGGAAGCTTGAGAAGAAAATATAATTTTCTAATCATTGATTAACAACAACTTAAAAATAGTTCTCGCAGAGTAGGCATGTGCTTTGCTTGTCGCGAGGCATGCTTGATCAGGTTTTTGAACGCGAAAACTATGTTGTGATGAAGAAGATGCTCGATGTGGCGCATCGGAAGCATCAGGCGATCGCGGGCAATTTGGCGAATGTGGAGACGCCTGGCTATAAGCGTCAGGATATACGGGCCGACTTTGCGTCTGAGCTGCAGAGGGCGGCGAAGGTGAACAATGTGGAGGCGATTCAGAAATTGGATGCTTCCATGGAGCTTGATCTGAAATCTCCAGCGGTCCGTCCGGATGGCAATAATGTCCAGATTGACAAGGAGCTGCTGGAGATGACGAAGAACGCGACAGAGTACAGATTTCTTTCGCAATACGCTTCGACTTCTTTGGGGAGGCTGAAGACTGCAATCACAGGACGGGTAAGCTGAGGATTTAGAAGGAAGGACTGATCATGGATATAATGCCGGCACTTGATTCCACCGCCTCTGCGCTACAAGCGGAGAAGACGCGTCTGGATATAATCGGGATGAATATTGCGAATGCGAATACGACGCGTGGTCCCGACGGACAGCCTTATTCGCGTCAGATGGTTTCCTTCGAAGCGGCATTGCTTGATGCGGGGACGACCATTGATGGGGAAAAAATTCAGATCCAGGGAGTGAAGATTCGCGACATCCAGTCTGACCAGACGCCTGGTCCGCTCATTTTCAATCCGGGTCATCCTGATGCCGACGATCAGGGGATGGTGCGTCTGCCGAATGTGAATCTGACTCACGAAATGGTGGACATGATTACGGCCTCTCGCTCGTACGAAGCGAATTTGCAGGTGGTGAAGACTGCGAAGCAAATGGCTGAGCAAGCCATTATGATCAGCAAGAAATAGTTTAGGCTAAGGAGCGTCTGAGATTATGGAACCCGTATCAGGAATGTTGGCCCAGCAGCTCAAGGTTTATCAACCGAATGAGCAGGGGATTCAAAACATCCCGGAGATTGGAAAGCTAAGTGAGGTTGGCGAATCTGATTTCGGTCGAGCCTTGAGTGGGGCCCAGTCTGTGACGCAGGTCCAGAAACCTGCCGACGCGGTCGGTGAGATGGTTTCCAATTTGGTGACCGGGGTAGATTCGAAGGGCAAAGCGGCGAAGACTGAAATGAACCGCATGATGCTCGGCGAAACGGATAACATCCACCAGTCGATGATCGCGATGCAGGAATCGAGTCTCGCGTTCACAATGCTGGTAGAAGTGCGGAACAAACTCGTCACGTCCTTTCAGGAGCTGATGAAGATGCCTGTTTAGCTTTCAAATTTATTCTGCCCCAGAAATATGAATACAAACCTCTCCTCTAGAATTCTCAATCTTAAGCTGATCATGGTCTTTCTGAGCGGCTTGGCGGCGGTTGTGTTTATGTTCGACTCAAAGAGAGAGGATGAGGGGATGACCTTACTTTATCGGAACCTGGGCGAAGAGAAGGTGGCGAGAGTCGTAAGTAAATTGGAGGAAGAGGGATTGAAGGTGGAAGCGAGGAACGGAGGCGTCTACGTGAATTCGGATCTAGTGTATGTGTTGAGGGCGAAACTGGAAGCTGAGGGCGTCTCGCCGGGGAGTATTGAAATTTTGGATAATGAAAGGGTTGCGATGTAGTTGGCCGACTGCGGTTCGCGAATGCCACTAAAGAATACGAGAGAGAGTAGAAATGGGTAATATCCTACAACAATTCAAAGACCTTTGGTCCCCGCTGGGAGCGAATCAAAAGATATCGCTCATCTTGGCTGGCGGCCTTGTCGCCTTAGCGATGATCGCGATGATGCTCTGGGCAGCTCAGCCGGATTACCAGCTGATGTACCGAGGATTATCGGCCGAAGATGCGGGCGAAATCGTGAATAAGCTCGAACAAAAAGGGGTGGCTCACGAGCTGAGGAGCGGCGGCTCTATTTATGTGGAAGGGAATTTGGTGCATAAGCTGAGGGCCGAGTTGGCGGCGGATGGTCTGGTGCCAAGCGGCGGCTCCGGCAAGGGCTTCGAGCTCTTCGATACCAGCGCCCTGGGAGTGAGCGATTTTCATCAGCGTACCAACTACAAGCGGGCGATTGAAGGCGAACTCGGACGCACGATTTCCCAGTTTCGCGGCATTCGCTCGGCTCGCGTGATGGTGGTGATGCCGGAGAATCGATTGATCGTGACTCCGGGCTTCGAGTCCAAGGCGACGGCTTCGGTTTTTGTCGATGCAGGAGGTGGGTTGGCTAACACCACGGTTACGGCGATACGCCAATTAGTGGCGAATGCGGTGCCCGGTCTGGCGGTGAACAGCGTTGCGGTGGCGGATTCCAACGGAACCGTTTATGGCGGTCAGGGCGAGGATGGAATTGCTGGCTTTACCAGCGACGCAATGAAGCTGCGTCAGAAGTACGAGAAGGACTTTTCTTTGAAGGTGCAGACGATGCTGGACCAAGTTTTGGGACCTTACAACTCGGTGGTGCGCGTGGCGGTGGATATCGATACGACCGCAATTGAAACCAAGGAAAGAGTGTTTGAGCCTGAAGGCGTGGTTCGGTCTAAGACGGTTGAGGAGACTTCGAATTCCGAGCAGGACTTTACGGGAGGAGCGGGGGGTCTTGCGGGAGCGGCGGGGAACATTCCCAACTCGGCTCAGGGCGCGGGCGCGGGGGCATCCAAGGTACTGAGCGATAGCCAGGAAACCCTCAGGGAAGACTACGAAATTGGGCAGAAGGAAATCACTAGTGTCCAAAATCCGGGTACGATATCTCGGGTTACCGCAGCGGTCACATTGAATAAGCTCTTTAGCGGGGAGGGAGCGAATCGCCAGCCGGTGGAGCGCACTGAGCCGCAGTTGGAGGAGATCAGAGAGATGGTCGTTAATTCGCTGGGCATCAAACTTTTGCAAGGAGAGGCTCTGAGGAATGTGGTGACGATTACAGAGTATGAGTTTGCTCCAAATCCGATGGTGACGAATCACGAGATTCTGGTGAAGGAGCAAAATCTCGATCGCTGGATTGAGGTGGGCTTGAATTCGATCGGAGCGATCTTGGGTATCGGCGTCATTATTTTCTTCTTACAGATGCTGAAGCGAAACAAGCCGGAGCAAATTTCCGTGGAGGTGTTGCAGCCTGAGCAAATGCTGCAGAGTCGCAAGATGGAGGACACCAGCGCGGTGACTCCAGAGATGCTAAATGAACTGATCCGTCAGAAGCCTGCGAATATCGGCGTTACTTTGAAGGATTGGATCGGCGACCCGGAGGCTAGCAAGTAGTCATGGCAATCGCATCTGATTACGATAGGCTGACGCGTACCCAAAAGTTGGCGACGTTTCTTGTCGTTATCGGTCCGGAGGCGGCGGCTCACATCCTCAAGCAATTCGAGGATGAGGAAATCGAGATCATCTGTAAGGAGATGACGCAGCTGACGGCGATTGAGGAGGAAGTTCAGAAGTCGGCTGTAGAGGAGTTCTCGAGCGTGATTCTGGGAAGCTACACTTCATTGCTGGGTGGTCCCTTCTATACGCGGAAGGCTCTGGAGATTGCTAAGGGCGACTTTAAGGCGACTAGTATTCTCGAGCGTATCGCTCCGTCGAGCAATTCGGCGGAAGTCATCAAGGAAATCGAGCAGATGGAGCCGCGTCAGATCTTCAATATGATCAAGACGGAGCAGGCTCAGACGATCGCATTCGTACTTTCATATCTCGAAAACGATAAGGCAGGCCCGATCTTGGGGATGTTCAGTCACGAGGTGAGGGAAGAGGTCATCGAACGCCTCGGTGTGATGGAGCCGACCTCTCTTGAGCTGATTAACAAGGTGGCGAATTCCTTGTCTAAGAATTTGGATACGGGTCAGAAGACTACGATGAACAAGAGTGGCGGCGTTCGCATGGTGGCTGATTTGCTTAATACTCTGGAGAAGGAAGACAGCAAAGCGATTTTGGCGAACATCGAGGAGAAGAACCCGACTTTGGGCGCGGAGATCCGCAAGAAGATGTTCAGCTTCGACGATCTTATCCGCCTGGAGCTTCCCGACTTGCAGCGCATCATGCGCGAAGTGGATTCGGGAGACCTCACGGTGGCTCTCAAGTCCGCAGCGGACTCGCTCCGCGATTTCGTTTTGCAGGCGGTATCGAAGCGGGCTGCAGAAACGCTCTTGGAAGAGTTGGAAATGATGGGCCCGGTCAAGTTGACCGAGGTGGAAGCCGCGCAGGAACGCGTTATCCAAGTGGTGCGTCGTTTGGAAGAGCAAGAGGAAATCAGCCTAGATGGTGGCGGTCAAACAGTCTAATATGGGTCTTGTATCCAAGAAGCCGATTCGCTCGCTTTCCATTGGATACGATGGCAAGGGTAAGGTTTCGAGCGAGCAGCATGAACAGGTGGTTAAGGATGAGTATCAACGTGGGTACGAGGATGCCTCTTCGCAGCTGAATCAGCAGATCGTGGAGTTTCGCACTGAGGTGAATGATCTTCGAGAAGGAACCTTCAGCGTTTTGGAGGAGAAGTTTCTGTCTGTTTTGAAGGAAGCTCGCGAAGCCTTGATGACTTTGACTTTCGATTGCGTGAAGCGTTCGCTGGGCGGTTTTGAAATGCCTGCGGAAGCGATCAAGAGCGTGGTGGAGGCGATGATCGAAGAAGCAGGCTTGGATGATGAGAAAATGGATATCCGTCTGAACCCGGCAGACATCGATTTGTTGGGTGAATTGGAGCAAGAGATAAAGGACAAGCATCCCGCGTTGAATTTCGTTAGCGATGCCTCTTTGCAGAGAGGCGATTGCATGTTGAGCAGCCGCTTTGGAAAGATCGATGGTTTGATGAGCACTAAGCTCGATCGGCTGAAGGAGAGCCTGAATCCTTCCTCATGAATCGATTGCTTCCAGATTGGGCGAGCGATATCGGAATACGTGTTGGGTCTTTGGATACTGTTGCCCATATCGGCAAGGTGGCCCAGGTTACGGGACTAGTGATTGAATCGGAAGGCCCGCAGGCAAAGTTGGGAGAGGTTTGCGAGATCTTCTCTCCAGGAACGACTTTGAAGATTCATGCGGAGGTGGTGGGCTTTCGCGATCAGCGTATTTTGCTGATGCCGCTCGAAGACATGATGGGCGTGTATCCGGGGTGCCACGTTCGATTGAGCTCGGGCTTAAACAAGGTCCCGGTGGGCGATGAAGTTCTGGGTCGGGTACTGGATGGCTTGGGTAAACCCATCGATGCTAAGGGACCGATCCACTACAGCGAATCTGGGACGGAGCATAATCAGATTCCAAATCCTTTATTGAGAAATCGGATACAGGAACCTTTCGAAACCGGAGTGAAGGCGATCGATCTTTTTAGTCCGGTGGGGCAGGGCCAGCGTCTTGGCGTTTTCGCAGGTAGCGGCGTGGGCAAGTCGACTTTGATGGGCATGTTGGCTCGCGGTTCGACTTCCGATGTGAACGTGATCGCTTTGGTGGGCGAACGGGGTCGCGAGCTTCGCGAATTCATCGAAAAGGATTTGGGTGAAGAGGGTATGCGTCGTACGGTCTTGGTTGTAGCGACCTCGGATCAATCGGCCCCGCTTCGTTTGCGGGCGGCGGAGATGGCGACTTCTATCGCGGAGAATTTTCGCGAGGCGGGAAAGAATGTACTCTTTCTAATGGACTCGGTCACCCGGTATGCGATGGCGCAACGCGAGGTTGGTCTGGCGATTGGAGAGCCGCCCGCAAGTCGTGGATACACGCCTTCGGTTTTCGCCAAGCTGCCGCGCTTGCTGGAGCGCTCGGGCAATTCTCAGAAGGGATCAATTACGGCCTTCTACACGGTTTTGGTGGAGGGCGACGATTTAAATGAACCGATATCGGATACGGTTCGCGGTATTTTGGACGGCCATATTGTGCTGTCGCGTCAGTTGGCGACGGCGAATCACTTTCCAGCGATCGATGTTTTGGAGAGCATCAGCCGTCTGGGTCCGGACATTACGAGTCCTGAAGGGATGGCCTTGGTGGGTAAGGCTCGCGATGGCTTGGCTACGTATCGAAAGAACGAGGACATCATCAGCTTGGGCGCCTATGTGGGAGGTTCAAACGCGAAGATCGATCAGGCGATTCAGACGAACGAACGCGTAATGGGATTTTTGAGACAGCAGTATAGAGATCGCGTAACGCGTGAAGAAAGCTTCGAGCAGCTTGCTCAACTCGTGTCATGAAGAAGTTCAATTTTCATTTAGAAGGACTGTTGACTCTGCGCGACTGGGAAGAGCAGAAAGCGCGGCAGGCGCTAGGGGAGATATCCAGCGAAATCACGGGCTTGCGGGCGAATATCGCTGAGCTGGAGAGGATGAAGGAGCAGATGTTCGAGCGTTGGAATGCGGAGTGCGGCGGCACATTTAGCCCGCAGCTTCGGATCTCGATGGAAGCCGAGAACACCCAGATGAAGCAGCGCGAACTGCGTTTGCGGGGCGAGATCCGGAAGGCGGAAGCTCGTAAAGCGGAAGCGATTGGCGAACTGAAGAAACGGGCGCGGGCGAAGCAGGTCGTGGAGAATTTGAAGGAAAGGCGCTTGGAGGAATTCCGTTCGGAATTCTACCGTCAGGAGGCGCTGGAGATAGAAGACATTTTTAATTCAAGACACAAGGGGGTCTAGTTAGATGAGTATTCTAAGCAAACCATGGTTTTTGGCGGTATTGGCGTTGTTGCTGATGCTGGCGACGCAGTTCGCGGCCTTCGAGATTTCGAAGAGTGAGCTGCTGCCGAAGAAGGTAGGTCCGGTTGTCGTGCATCCTGCGGATCCGAAGCCTGAATTTTGGAGTTTTTCCCCCGACGAGATAAACCAGCTCAGACGCGAGCTGGAGAGTCGCCTTGCTGAGGTGGAGGAGCGGTCTCAAGAGCTCGATGCTTTCGAAGCACGCCTCAATGCGGATCGCACGGAGGTAGAGGGAATCAAGGCGTCGGTGATGGAGATGCGCGATTCGCTTCTGCAGGACATCGTTCGATTGGAGAAGACCGAAGAGGCGAATCTGGCGAATCTGGCTAAGACCTACAGCGCTCTGGATGCCGAGGATGCCGTGAGTATTTTGTTAGAATTGGATGACGCCACTGTGGTGAAGATCATGTTCTTCATGAAGCCGGATATTCAGGCGGAGATCTTGGGAGAAATGGCAGGTCGCGACAAGGGAGACAAATTGCTCGTCCAAAAAGCGGCGAATTGGTCGGACATGCTAAGGCTATTTTCAGACGAAGACACTACAGGTACATAACACTATTTTGAATACATAATGTCATTAGAACCCACCAGCGTATCCAAACCGGTGGTACGCGAATCGGAAACGGTTTCCAGCAATAGCTGGAACTTCTTGCAAGGAGGCAGGACCGGAACCAAGGAAGGGCAGTTTAACAGTTTTTGGGATAAAGCCGTGCATGGCGCTCAGAAGCTTTTAGGTATCGAAAGTAAGGTAGAAGAAGAGTCTGCGGATGAGGATGCTCGCGCGGATTCTAAGTCGAATTCAGCGTCCAAAGGGACTGGCGATCCATTGGCGTCGACTCCGGGCTTCGGAAACGGCAGTTTCGGTTCGCTGGCGCATTCAGTGAGGCGCGACTCGATAAACAGCGTTCAATTCGGCGCGACGGATCGGAGTTTCGAGCAATCGGAGCAGGTGGGTCGGGACCTCGACGCGACGAGACCAGACGCAAAGGAAAACGCTTTGGAACCTCAGCTAACGCAGAAGGAGAAGTCGGAGGCTCCGCAGAAAGAGGATGTTTTGGATAAGGAAAAGCCCAAATCGGATAGCGAGCCTGAGGCGAAGGAAGAGCTGTCTGAAGAGGCCGAGGATGAAGGCGAAAAAAAGCAGGCAAAAACTGCCGCGCCGACGCCGCAGACGGTTTTGCCTGAGCTGCAAAAGCGTCCATCGAAGGAAACTTTAAATTCTGATAATCAAGGACTTAAAAGGCCGTTGACGCCTCTT
>JBCCZW010000131.1:0-8760 GCA_039186805.1 Verrucomicrobiota bacterium | reverse complement strand
GGTAAAAGTAGTATTCATAGAATCGATCCATTGCCTTCTCAGATAATAAATCATTGTCGAAGAGATCAGGCTCGTTCCTATACTCCTGAAAGATCCTGTTTCTCGTAATATCCTGAGCCAACTCGATGTCCTTGAGTGAAGCGTAAAGCTTTTCCTCTTTGAAATTCAACACATGCACGTACCCCATCTCCCGATATCCATGGCGGTTGCATCGCCCTGCTGCTTGCACGATCGAGTCCAGTCCAGCAAGCGACCTAACGACGCAACCAAAATCAAGATCTACTCCTGCTTCGATCAACTGAGTACTAACACAGATTATCGGCTCAGCATTCTTAGGATCGAGTTTATCTTCGATCAGAGCAATTTTGTGGAGACGATGCGCAGGGCACATATTCGTGCTTAAATGAACAATCGACGAAGAAGCATCTGATTTCAGCAAATCATAAAGCTGATTCGCGCTCTTCTTTGTATTGCAAATAATAAGCAGGCTCCGGTACTTGCTTTGAAGCTCTTGAGCTAACTCAACGATTTCTCTATTCGACCAACCACCCGGTCTACAATCATCAACGACTGTAGTACGTTTCAATTTTTTGAGTACAAAGGCCCTCTCACTGATAATGCTAGCACCATCCGGAGGGGGCAACGCGCCCAACTTGCTATTGACGGCATGCAACAATGGCATTGTCGCCGTACAAAGAACTACTGTTGTGTTCCCCTGCGAACATAGAAAATTTATTGCATTGTTGAACAGATGGATCGTTTTGACGGGAAGAGCTTGGATCTCATCGAAAACCAGAATTGCGTTACTGAGTTGATGCATTCGACGTGCCGTTTTAGTTCCTCCAGCGAACAATGTATTTAGAAACTGTACGCTTGTTGTGAACACGATCGGGGCATCCCAGTTCTCAGAAAGGACTCGGTTACGCAAAGTATCCCGCTCCTCCGACAAATTAGAATGGTGTTCCAACACCTCTTCGTCTCCGAAAATTCTCCGGGCTACACTAGCATTCTGATCCAAGATCGAGGTGTATGGAAGAACATAGATAATACGATCAACCCTGTGCGTCTCCGGTGAGAGCGCTCGATGCAACGCGAAACGCAGGCTCGCCAAGGTTTTCCCTCCTCCAGTCGGAACTTGCAGGGTAAAGAGATTCTTTTTCTGACCCGAAGCATCCCTACACTCGCTGGATATTCGAGATCGCAACTGATCAATATCACTTGAGCTTGAGAATTTCGACAGGCGATTCTCTAACTGCTCAACATACGAGCGCCAATCAGGCCTGATATTGTTGGAGCGAAAATCAGCGGCTCTCGGATTTTCGAAATCGCTCGTATTTATACGATCAGCATCGAGCAGGCAGCTAAAGAGATAGCGGCAGAGCATTGAAAACGCATTATAACGCGGTATCGATTCTTCAAATACGGGCTTGATCCTTTCGATCGCATCTCTGAGTTCATCAACAAGACCTTTAGAACCAAGAAGATGGTTGATTTCCCCTAAAATCGATGAATTACATTGTCGAAGAGCCTCATCACAATGCGTGCTACATTCGTCCCGATAAAGACGTTCTAGAAATGGTGACCTTCCTTTGAGATCAATAAAATCTTTCATCCCTGAACGACTGTGATGCGAAATCAGAACAACGCTGAGAATTTGAGCGACAAAACAAGGAATTTGATTAGCTTTGTAAGCTCTCCAAACAATTTGCCCCCCCGCAGTCGCGTGATCGACTTTACCTCGCAACAGCTTTGCTTCAGCTACAGCAGCTTCGCCGTTAAGGCCCGTAACATCACGAATGTACTTCTGAAAAGTGCTGGAATATTTCCCAATATCATGAAGTAAACCAAGTAGACGGCCGCATAAAGGTAATCCAATCTCCAGTGCAAAACAGCTACAGAGATAGGCCGTTTCTTTGAGATGATCCTCTAAACTCTGGATTTCCCCATCCCGTTTGCGGAAATGAGCTATAAAGGTATCTACCCGAGTCCTCATGAATCACCTCCAGAAAAAAATACCGGTTCCCATTGTGCCTCTTCCCTAGTGTGCGCATACAACTCCATTCCACTTCTCCCGCCTGCGCTCTGCCTTCTCGCTTTCATTTCCTCCACCCTACCAAACTTAGCGCGTCATATATGGACGTTGTGAATTGATTGTGGATAACTTCCCTCATACTCCAGAGACTTTCTTTTCGGAATGCTTCTCCCAAAGAGCCTTGGCCTCCGCTTCGATCTCCGCGATCAACTCCATCGGCCCCAAGACCTCCGCATGTCGCCCCCACGACAATACGTAGCGGCGCACGTCTATTAGATTATTCAGCGTCATGCTCACGCGGATACCGCCATCTTCTTCCTCCACCGTTCGCCTCTCCGGTCTCCATCGTTCTTCCTTCACGTACGGCGCCGCAAACGAGTCGAAACGCAACTCCACTTCAAACGCATCCTCTCCTGTATGCCGCCCAAAGCTCCCCGCCAAATAGGACTCCGCATCGAAATTCTCGGGCCGTTCGAAAAAACCGTCTAGCGTCCTTAAACTATCGATACGTTCCAACACGAATTTTCTAATAGCCTCCTTGGCAAGATCATGAGCAATCAAGATCCAACTCCCTTCCAAACGAGCCAGATGAAGCGGCCAAACAGTCCTTCGCTCGATCCCTCTATGGGGTTTGCTATAATCAAACGAAACTGGCTTCCGCCCATTGGCCGCCTCGATCAACAAGCCCAAGTTAGCCCGCTCCGCATCGCTCCTCCCCTCGCCAGGCGGCGAAATGATCAACTCCTCGATTTCATCCGAAGCCACCGATACCGCATCGCCCGCCACGGCAGCCACTTTCTCCAAAGCTGCCGTTAAGGCCATACCCAAAGCGCTTTCGCCCCACGCCGCAAAAACGTTCTTCGCCAAAGCAACCGCTAGAGCCTCCTCTGCGGAAAGCCGCATCACCGGCAATTTCTCGAAAGAGCGACTATAAAAGTATCCCCTCGGTTTGCGTCCCCACTTGATCGGCGCCCCCAACTGATCCCGCATGTACTCGATATCCCGCTTCACCGTGCGCTCCGAAACTTCGAGCGTAGACTCCAACTCGGCGATGCCCACATGCCCCACTCCGTCACGCAGACGTTCATGGATACGCAATATCCGGAGATAGGGAGGCCGAGTGGAAAGCATACAGACAAGAGCGATTATAATCTATACGCCGTCTCAGACAGAATGGCAAACCCTAAAACTCTCCAATCATCACACCCCTATCCACTCGGACCTCCAACGCAACGCTAGTCACGTCATCAGAGTTCTGGTAACTCCTCGCTCCTCAAGGACGCAAGGACGCTTCGATACTCCTCGCTCAACCAAGGATTCCGATGTCCTACTTGACCCGTCTCTAGCAGGAGACGAAAGCTCTCGCTTTCCCATCGGCCGTCCCTTCCCCAAACGCGACTCCCAACAAAGACAGAATCGCCTTCGACGCAAGGTTCCAACAACTGCAGCCCTTCCCGCAAAACCTTCGCTGGCACAGACTTTTCACGTCGCCGCGACCACTCCACCAGAAAGCGCATGCCCCTCAAAATGTCATACTCGAAGAACCTCGGGAAACTAGGCTTCAGCCAATCCTCGTTCAGCAGTCTTCCGTCCGCTTTCGCGCGGCAAAGCCTATGCTCGATCAAATACCGAGCTCCTTCGTCTAGAAACCGTTTTTCCTCTTCGGTGTAATCACAATCTGTATACAGCAGTACAGCCTCAAGCGGCGGCAGAGTAGAGACAAGCGAGCTCTTCATCGAATCCCCATACGCATCCGGCGTGCAGTTCAACCCGCCATCCGGGAGCTGATGCTTCAAAAACCACGCCCGTATCCACGGAACCTCTACATCCACATCAACGCCCCAATCTCTGAGGATCATATAAAATACCGCTAGCTCGCAATGACAGCAGTCCATCTTGCTTCTATCCTCGTCGCGCTGAGGCCCATCCTCGCGATCGACGACAAACTTAGGCCACGTCCTCAGCTTAAGCAAATCCAAAGCCATATGGATAGAGCTCTCGGGAATCCGCCACGACTCCCCCATCTCTAAGAAAGTGGCCATATGCCACCAGGCGCCTTGCCACTTCCATCGACTTCCGCCACCGCCTTCCGATCCTAGTTGATCATCCACTCCCAACACCTCGATCGATTCCTTGATCGCCATCTCCAATGCCTCTTCGGTTCCCATTGAATCACTACAAGGTCAATCGACTCGTTCTGCAAACCCCAATCGGCCCACGACAAAGGAAGGTTGCCTTCCCTCAAGCTCAACTCTACCCCCTTCCCAATGATCGACCCACAAGAGGTTATCCAACGCTACACTCCCGAAGAAATCTGCCAAGGAGCTGAAGACTACTTCGCGTCGATACCCGACACCACCTATCTCGAAAGAAAACCTTTTTTCGATGGAGCCATGGCTGGAGAAACGCTCTACCGCTTCGGTCTTGCCCTCAAACACCTTAAGCTCTCGCCCGGCATGACGCTATTGGACTTCGGTTCAGGCACTTGCTGGACCTCCAAATATCTCATACAACTCGGATGCCAAGTCACCGCCTGCGACCCCTCTCCCACCGCTCTCGAGATTGGGCGAAATGTCGTCGAGAAATCTACCCTGGCAGACACCGAACGCTTTACGACCCTTCCTTTCCGCGGCCGCAGTATCGACGCGCCCGACAACTCCTTCGACCGCGTTCTTTGCTTCGATTCCTTTCATCACATACCCAACTGGCAAGAGGTCTTGGGCGAAATGTATCGCGTTCTCAAACCCGGTGGACTGATCACCTTCGCAGAACCTGGATACGGACATTCGAAGGCCGCGACCTCGCAATTCGAAATGAAACGGTCCGTGGTGCTGGAAAACGACATTCACATCCCCGAAATCGAAAAAGTCGCCCTAAAACTCGGTTTCAAGAATCTCCGCTGGCAAGCAGTCATCAGCCGCGATTACGAGTCCAGAAAGTTCAAAGATCTAGTCACTGGGAAATGGTGGTCCTCCTCCTACCGGCGTATGGCCCGTAGCTGCATCTCAGCCCTGAAGGACGCCCTCTCGCACACCTCCATCTTTTCGCTGTCGAAGGGCAACCTTAAGATCGACTCGCGTCAGATGCGATTCTTAGCCGCCCAAATCTCCTCTGCCCCAACAAGCCAACCCTTCGCGGAAAACCGAGAGATATCAATCAGCGTAAAAGTGAAGAACATTGCCGCTTCTACCTGGCTATCGGAAAACGAAGATGAATGCGGCGTCGTCTATCTTGGCTGCCACCGGCTAAACGAGCACGGAAGCATCGCTCAAGAGGATGTCGCGCGGGCGAAAATCGATCGCGACATGGAAAAGGGTCATGAAGCGGTTATCACGCTTGTGTTCCCACCTCATCCCAAAGGCAAACACGACTATATTCTAGATCTAGTCTCCGAAAGAGTTTCCTGGTTCGAACTCGCCAACTGCAAGGGTCACCAGACGCATACTCTTTCGTTCACGGTCCAGTAAATCCCCTCCTCGCCCAACCCTGAGCTCTCACACTCGATTTTTCAAAAGCAATTAACCACCTGTAGCTACAGGCAAACCCTAATCGCTCCGATAAAGACCCTAGCAACGACAACCGATTAGGAAAACATGTACAGCATCACTCCACTGGAACTTAAAGCGGCCGCCCAAAAGCTCCCTCCCTCGCCTGAAATTTTCGGCAAGCTCAGCAAAATGCTGAAAAGCCGCGACACTGGCATGCGAGACATTGTGGAGCTCGTAAACACAGACTCCTCGCTCACCGCCAAGGTGCTCAAGATCAGCAATTCCGCTGCCTACAACACTGGCAGCGACCCGATCAACAACCTCGATCAAGCCATCCAGCGCATTGGTTTCCGCGAACTCTTCAAAGTAGTCGGCATGGCTGCCTCCAGCAATGGCTTTCCGCGGCGCAGCCTCGTCTACAATGTAGACGGTTCCCTCCTCTGGGAAAACTCAGTCGCGACCGGTCTCGCCATGGAGTACCTCGCCAAAGCCGCCGGAGAAGACGAACAAGAAGCCTATACCCTAGGTCTGCTGAAAAGCATGGGGAAAATGATCATCGAGACCTGCTCCCGCAAATTTATCGTCGCTCCCAAGTACTTTCCCAACAAAGGCGCCACTCTCGTGGAGTGGGAACAAGAGAAGTTCGAAATGACCAACGCTGTCGCCGCCAGTCTCGTTCTCCAGGCCTGGAACTTCCCCGAAACCGCCTACCAGACCTTAGAGTTTCAATACGACCCCGATATGGCTCCCTCTGCAAATCGACTCAGCCGTCTCCTCAACATCGCCAACGGCGTTGCAGAGAAGGTAGGTAAATCGATTCCAGGGGAATCCGGCTACTGGGCCCTCAGCGAAGACTGCCTCGCCGATGCCGAGCTCAACGAAAACCACGTCGAAGCCGCCGCCCAGTACGTCCAACAACGCATGGGCGACATCGTCACTTCAATGGTCAACTAGCCATCCTTTACCGGTCTCGTAGCGAATCTTGAGAGAGATCCGACCTTCTAGCCAAAAACCGAAGCCAAGTTTCCCAAGCAGGCGTTCCAACCTTGCGTATGCGGCTCCACTACTGCCTCCGGCAACTCGTGCTTCAGAATCAGCTCCGTCGCTTCGCCCGCTTCCCGTAGTTCAATCGTCACTACGCTGTAATCCACAAACCCCTCCGAGATCCATGTAAACGCCAGCCGATCCGGCTCGTCGATCTCCAGATACTCCCCATGGGGTTCATGCTTCGCGCAACCTTCCTCCTTTCCTTCGGCGTCGTACATGTAGATCGCGTACTTTCCTCCAACGCGAAAGTCGCTCTCAACCTTAGCTGAGCCGCCCTCCATTCCGAAGAACCACTTCGCCATAATATCGGGTTGGGTCAAAGCATCGAAAACCCTCTGCTTCTCCGCGCCAATCGTTCGCTTGATTTCAAGCATCGTCAATGTGTCATTGTTTTCCATATACATTCCTCCTGGGATTAGAAATTCATCAGTTCGCGCTAGGCCGCGGCATCGACCCAATAACTTTAGCGACGAGGCGCCAACCGCTACCCCTTAAAATAATCATCCAACTCCTTGAGACGCCGATTCCAGTAGCCACTCAATTCCTCAATCACCTTAGTCGCGCTCTTTAGCGGTTCCTCATTCAGGTGAAACCGATGCGTCTTACCCTCGCGAATACGCGTCACCAAATCTGCCCCCTCTAGAACCTTCAGATGCTTGGAGACTGCGGGTAGAGAAATTTCATAAGGTTCCGCCAACTCCCCCGCGGTCGCGTCTTTTCTCGCGATATCCATCAAGATCCCCCGCCGTGTCGTATCTGACAACGCCTTAAACACCCGGCTCACTCGCTCCTCGCTCAATTTAACCATATGGTTAAACAAAAACCTAAGCCCAAGTCTCGCCAAGCCTCATTTAACCTTTTAGTTAAATTTTATCCATCCTTGTAGCGGATCTTGAAAAAGATCCGAGACCCAACCCGCTTCACTCAAATCCCCACAACCCAACAAGGTAGCATCGAGCGTAAGCTCGATGACCTCAGCGCCCAAACGCCATCAGTACCTACCCGCCTAGGCTCCTAAACCCAGCCCTGAGGGCTTCGTCATCGCTTTCCTTGAAGCAAAAAACGTATTCCGAATTCAACTCGGAGCGCGACTCCACCCTCAGAATCAGGCGAAATGTCTGCGAGCGGATGCTTGGCAACTTATACTTCAAGCTGGGACCCGGAAGATTTTGGTTCGGCTCGATCGAATCGAAGTCCCAAGCCAGTACAAACAGCTCCTCGTCATCGAGCTGCAAGTAGGCTTCCACTCGGTTCCCTTTCACTAGCGTGTGCGTGTCGTTTAGCATCCAAAGCTCCGCCTCGAACCAATCGCCGGTTTTCCATTGAAATTTGGATACGCGAGCGCTCGTCATCAGCGGACGGCAGCTCGCCTTCACTGCATAAAACGCGGGACGCGGAGCATGCGGCCAAGATACGATGCTGCAATTCGCCGCCGTGGGCCAAGCCTCGTTATAGCACCAGTTCAAGGCCATCGAGCAATAGGGCTTCTGCCGACGAGCCTCTTCGTAGATCGCCTTGTAACCCTCGCTCTGCAAAATTTGACCGTACTCAACCAACTCCTCGATCGACTCGGGACGACCGAAATAGAAATCGATGGTCTCCGGACAAAGCCAAGAACTCGGTACCTGATCCCAAGCCGAAAATCCGTGATGCGAGACCCATTCCCCTTCCGGCTTCGGAGGGAAGACCTTTTCCTCCGGCATAAATGATCTAATCTCCTCTGCGGAAGAAGGTCCCGAACACCCAAACTCCGCGTAGGCGGTATTCTTCGACTGCTGGAAAATCTGAAAACACTCGACCCCATCTCCATCGCGAAACACGTAGCCGCCATGGGCCACTCCCATGATCGGCGAAGTCGGGATGAAAGGTACGTCCGGATCCAAGTCGTAGCAATTGCGATTCAACAGTCTTAACGCCCGATTCTGATCCGTCATCCCCGACCAACTATTGAAGAGCTCATTGCCGCCACTCCACAAAGCGATACAAGGATGGAGTTTCACGCGCTCTAGGATCGATTTAGACTCTTGATCCAAAACGCTCAGATACTCCGGCGTATCCTTGTATAGATTACAGGCGAGCGGAAACTCCTGCCAGACCATTAAGCCCAACTCATCGCAGATTTCGAAAAACGAGTCTTTGTTGACAATCCCTCCGCCCCAATTTCGAAGCAAATTGAAATTCGCCTCTTTCGCC
>JBCCZW010000130.1:0-8849 GCA_039186805.1 Verrucomicrobiota bacterium | reverse complement strand
GACCAAGCCTTTACGTTCACAGACTGGACGGCGGAGATGAAAGCCAAAGCCTCGATTTGTATTTCTCAGAATGATACGCTCATCGAGTCGCTCGAGATAGCGAAGAGCCGCATCCAAATCATGATCGACAAAGGCATGGATAATGATGCCCAGGTCCTGCAAAGTTTGATTAACAAGGCTAATAATCGCATCGCCGAAATCAGTTCAGGCGAAAAGCCAGCTCTCACCCCTGACTCAGACGCCAAGTACTTCGCTGAGTTCGTCGTAGACCTCGACGTCATCGTGGAACCGATGATCGCGGACCCAGACGTGCACAACGAAGACGTATCCAAACGCTACACGCACGATACAATCAGAGACCTTACCTATTACGGTGGAGACAAGAACGTCGATCTCGGCTTCGTAGGTTCCTGCATGGTTCACAAAGGCGATATTAAGATCGTTTCCAAGATGCTCGGTAATCTCGAGGAACAATACGGCAAAGTCGAATTCCAAGCCCCCCTCGTCGTGACCGCTCCAACCTACAACATCATTGAGGAGCTCAAAGAAGAGGGTGACTGGGAGATACTCCAGAAGTATTCAGGTTTTGAATTCAACGATGACGCTCCTAAAAACGCGGCCCGCACCGAATACGAGAATATTCTCTACCTAGAGCGACCCGGCTGCAATCTCTGCATGGGCAACCAAGAAAAAGCAGCCAAAGGCGACACCGTACTGGCCACCTCGACTCGACTCTTCCAAGGCAGAGTAGTCGCCGATTCTGAACGCAAGAAGGGAGAATCGCTATTAGCCTCAACGCCAGTGGTCGTCCTATCCGCAATTCTTGGCCGCATACCAACGATCGAGGAATACAAGAAAGCGGTCGTTGGTATCAGCCTAACGAAATTCGCTCCGCCTCGCGAAGCGATGATTAGCTAGGAGCCTCTTGGAAAGACTTCCGAGCAGGGAGCTACCAGAGGACAGCGAGAAAAACAGCGGATCGTTCAGGTCGAATCCATATTTAAGACGCGCAGAAGCGCGTCTTTTTTATGCTGCGGAGACAAATCGTCAGGCCCCAATCGCATTGTGATCGAGAACCTCGCGACAAATCAAAACGAGGAAATCGCTCTCGTCTCCAAGTAAAACCAAGAAAATCGCAAAAAGTAGAAAAGAGATGAAATAGACAGACTAGTCTGTTCGTACTCCTTACTGAAGCCCATCAACGGCAATTTTTTAAGATTCAAAAACTAACAAAGGAATAATTATGAAGAACACAAAGTACATCGTAGCTACAATTGCAGCCATCATTTCAATCTCAGCAGCTCAGGCAGGTCAGGCATCAAGCAAGCTCCTCAGCGGACCCAAAATCCCACAAAACATCACTCAAAACGAAGAACGGGCGTCCCAAAGTTTTAAGAAAGGATACCTTCACGGCCAAGCCTCTGCAACAGTCGGACAACCCCGAAAGAGCCGCGTCTCGAAGCCAGCAACTGAGGTAACCGCAGCGGATCCTATGAAAAAAGCTATGCACAGATCAGGGCAAGCTTCTCAGGGTCGCCTAATCCGAGGCTAAAAGTCAATTCACTCATCATATCCACCAGTTTCGAACTGGATAGAGGCGGGAGCGCAACGCGCTGCCGCCTTTTTCTTTTTGGCAAGGCCCTTCAGCCTCTGCTGAAGCTGAGGTCGATCCACGAACTTAATCCAACTCGCTTTCACCGCCCACGAGTTCAGAACACTTTTAACTCTAGGCTAATGTATAGACGAGAATCACTCGACATTCGCGACCTGTTCGCGAATCCGTTCCAGCTCATTCTTCAAACTCATTACGCAACGAGAAATCTCGATCAAACACGCCTTACTACCCGTCGTGTTGATCTCCCGTCCAATCTCCTGGACTAGAAACTCAATCGAACGCCCGACCGCTTCTTCCTTATCCAAAAGAGAACCAAACTGCTCGAAATGACTCTCCAAACGCGTCAATTCTTCGGAGATATCGCAGCGATCCGCAAAAATCGCAATTTCCTTGAGCACGCGCTCATCGTCTAAATCCAGCTCCAATCCAGCCTGTTGCAATCGGGACATCAAATTCTCCCTCTGCTTTAACACCATACTGGGAGCATGTTCTTTGATCTCAGCAACCAACGTCGCCAAATTTTCACTACGCTCTCTTAGGTCCTCTTTGAGGGCAGTCCCTTCCTTCTCGCGCATCGCCACTAAATCCACCATGGCGGCCTCAGTCGCCTCCAACAAAAGCGCTTCCACTTCGTCTTCCGGCAATTCGCCCCCATCCGTATCCAAGAGCTTGGCAACATCGACAATCGTATCCGTCGAAACTTCATACGGTATCCCCAAACGCTCTGATATTGCCTTCAGTCTAGCCATCGCCCCATCCACTTGAGCGTCGCTCGGCAAGCCCGTAGCCGCCGTTTCATCATTGCGGATCTCCAGCGAAAACTGGAAGCGGCCTCTCGTCGCCTTCGACCGAACGATCTCCGTCACTTTTCGCTCCAGCTGCTGGAACTCCTTCGGCAGCGTGCAAAACACCTCCAGATTCTTTCGGTTCACAGACGAAATCTGTAGCGCCACAACCAACCCGTCCTTGGAACGCTCAGCTCGGCCGAATCCTGTCATGCTTTTCATAATACGCCCTCCCTCAAAGAGTGTCTAAAAAATCGCTTTCGAGTGCACGAATTGAAGCCCCTAGACATTCCCCAAGAAATCCGCCACCTGATTCACATCCTTGTCGCCGCGGCCGCTTAAGTTCATCACTAAAACCTGATCTTTCCTCATCTGCGGCGCGCGCTTCACCACATAGGCTAATGCATGAGTCGACTCGAGCGCGGGGATGATCCCCTCGGTGCGACATAGCAATTTAAAGGAATCAAGCACTTCATCATCTGTCGCATACGCATACTCGATCCTCCCGATATCGCGATAGTAAGAGTGCTCCGGACCAATCGCTGCATAATCGAGCCCTGCAGAAATCGAATGCGTCAACTCGATCTGTCCATCGGGATTCTGCAAAATGTAGGTCTTCGACCCCTGAAGCACTCCCAAGCGACCTCCTTCAAAACGAGCTGCATGCTCGCCCTGCTTAATCCCATGGCCACCTGCTTCGACCCCCACCATACGAATGCCCTCGTCCTCCAGAAATTCGTAAAACAAACCTATGGCATTGCTGCCACCCCCAACACAAGCTACCAGCTCATCTGGCAGGCGACCTTCTTTCTCCATGATGTCCTTTCGCACCTCCTGACCGATCACCTTGTGGAAGTCGCGCACCATCATCGGGTAGGGATGCGCCCCCAGAGCAGATCCGAGAATGTAGTGCGTATCGCGAACGTTAGTCACCCAATCCCGCATCGCCTCGTTCACTGCATCCTTCAGAGTCTTTTGCCCAGACTCGACACCGCGAACTTCCGCTCCGCAAAGTTCCATGCGAAAGACATTCAGCCGCTGCCGCTCCATATCGACCGCGCCCATATAAACCACGCACTCGAGCCCCATCTTAGCGCATACGGTCGCCGTGGCCACGCCGTGCTGGCCCGCTCCGGTCTCGGCAATAATCCGCTTCTTTCCCATACGCTTCGCCAAAAGGGCTTGGCCAATCGCGTTGTTGATCTTGTGAGCCCCCGTATGCAGGAGATCCTCTCGCTTAAAATAAATCCGAGCGCCTCCGAGTTCCTCCGAAAGACGTTCCGCATGATAAAGCCCAGTCGGTCTACCCGCGAATTCCTTCAAGTTAAACTCAAGCTCCTCAATAAACGCCGGATCCTTCTTAGCCAATTCATACTCATTGCCTAGATCGCCCAAAGCGGTCATCAAAGTTTCCGGTACGTAACAGCCGCCAAATTGACCAAAACGACCCTGCGCATTCGGCAGAGCTTCCTTATCTATTTTCCTATCCACAGTGGAGCTCATCCTCGCACTATCGCAGACCCCCCATTTCTAGATCAAACCAAAAGGAACGCCTTAGCCCGCTCGCAAATTAGCCCTTCTCCATTCAGAAATCTACGCTTCGACTAGATCCGCTTTACCGTCACTAGGGTCAAATCATCTCCGTAATCCGGTTTGCCCGAAAAACGTTCAACGCTCTC
Organism: Verrucomicrobiota bacterium; assembly: GCA_039186805.1. GTDB lineage: Bacteria > Verrucomicrobiota > Verrucomicrobiia > Opitutales > Opitutaceae > JBCCZW01. Next base: position 4,770 of record JBCCZW010000130.1, on the reverse strand, counting down.
CAGCACCCCATCGTTCAAGTCCTCGCTTGATCGCTTTCGGAGCGTTTTAATCACATCCGCCAAGCGGCTCGCTGAAAACTCCTTACCTTCCGGATTCGTCGTCTCCGTCAAGCCGTCCGTATACGCGACAAACAGATCCCCTTCCCTGAATGGTACCTTCCGCTCTTCTATCACCTCATCGAACAAATCTGCATCGACCAAACCGACCGGCATGCCCTCGCAATCAAGCGAATCCACTACATGCACCTTTCGCTCCTCATCCAAGCGGCAGAGCAACGCTTGCTCGTGCCCAGCCCGCGAATAGGTGATCATCCCCTCTCCTACATCCAAAATCGCGTAGAGCATCGTAATGTACATGCCTTCCCTCATTTCCCCTGCCATCGCGCGATTCACATTCTTAAGCACTTCCGCCGGCGATTCTCCCTTATTGGCATAGTGTCGTAAATTGGTCCGGCATATCGCCATAATGATTGATGCAGGTATCCCTTTTCCTGATACATCGGCTACCGCCAAGGCAAAACGAGACTCGCCAAGGTCGATGATATCGTACAGATCTCCTCCAACCTGCTGCGATGAAACGTAGCGGGCATCCATATCAACCCCTCTTATATCGGGCCACTCTTGAGGCACCAGCATCATCTGAATATTGCGAGCGACCATCAGATCCACATCGATCTGCTTCTTCTCCACCTGCAGGCTCAAAAACTCATTATTGTGCACCGCCATCCCCGCCTGCTCAGCAATCGACTGCACCAGCGAAAAATCGGTCTTCGAAAACGGCAGTCCATCCGCCGAATTCGTCACCGCAAGCACTCCAATCAATCGATCCCGAAACATAATCGGAGCGCAAATCGCCGTACTCACCACCAAAGCCGGATCATCATGCTTAACGATACGCGGATCTTTCCTCCCATCTTCAATCAACACTGCGGTCTTCGACGCCGCCACCGACCCGACTACCCCATCCCCCATGGGAAACTCCTCAGACTTAAGGATCCGCTCGATAAACTTGGCCCGCGTCGTCAGCTTTACGCGTGAACTCTCCGGCAAAGGCCGATGCGGCGGAAACAATCCCTCGACCGCTACACCCTTCAAAGTCCTCCGATCCGTCAGCTCAAAAACGCAAGCGCTCAACGCGCCCGTGCTTACAATCGAAGCATGCACAATTCTCTGATACAGCTCCTCCTTGCTCAGACCCTCGCCCAAGGCCTCCACCATATTGTGCATGAAATCGACGACGATCAGCTTTTCCTGCTGCACCTGCGCCGCCTTCTCAATCAAATCGGAATTCTTCCTTTTCTCGCGGAATAAAACCCAAAGCGCAAACAAACAACCGGAGCCCAACCCTACAAGAAATAGCTCCATCAGGAATCCGCTTCGTCGACGCGGTTTTTAAGATAATTAATGACGTCTTGAAACTTCGCCCGGTTTTCCTCATCCGCTTCAACAAGGTTCTCATGAGCCTCCAGGCAAATCCGCGCATTCTCCAACTCGTCCAATTTGTCGCCGGTCAAAGCCGCCGTCGCCGCATCGGCATCCACTCCATCCCCTCCCATATCCACTGTAGCAATACGGTGTAAGCCGAGATTCTTAACCAGCTTCATATTTCGGGCACCCAAACGCGATAGAACCAAGGAGCCCTTTGGCTTCATTCTCCGAAGCTCCAAAGCGCATCCCGCCAAAACGCCAAGCACCGTACTATCCATCCCGGTACACTGACTAAAATCGAAAACGAAACGCCATTTTCCGTTCGCATAGGCATCCTTTAAGAACTCCTTTAACGGCAACACATTCTGAAAACTAGCGCGGCCAACCAGCTTGACCGCTATTGGGTCAGAATACGGATCTACTAAAAAAACAGGCGTCTCTTCGGGCATACCAAGTACTTATAAATGAAGTCCTTGCTGTGTTAAACTCACTTAAGTTGATGCCTTCAGGCGATCTCTCAAGACAAATGGCGCAATGCCGCCAGGCAGGCGCGTCTATCCTCAAGCGAGAGCCGCCTTGATTGCATCGAAGTCTGGAAGCTGCTTCGGGTCGTCGCTAGACTCGCTGTAAACGACATCGCCATCCTTATTTATGACGAACGCAGCCCGCTTCGAAACGCCCTTCAAGCCTATCAGATCTTCAAAAAGCACATCGTATGCAGTAGACACTTCTTTATTAAAATCGCTCAGAAGCGGGAAGTTGAGGCTATTCGCCTTCGCAAAAGCTTCCTGCGCAAACGGGCTATCTACGCTGATGCCGTAAACCGCCGCGCTAAGACCGTCATAGTCCGCCAAAGAATCGCGAATGCCGCAAAGCTCCGCTTCGCAAACGCTCGTGAATGCCAGAGGGAAGAATAGGAGAACAGTAGAAGTCTTGCCGTAGTTAGCGCTGAGAGTGATGTCCGCTAGACCTTCGTCATTCTTGGACTTGAGAGTGAAATCAGGAGCCTTTGTGCCAGTCGCGATCGCCATAGGAATTACTTGGTTAAATAAGTTGGGTTGAGAAAAGAGCTGCAGAGCATTAGCAAAACCTCAATGGGGGCAAATCGAAAACGACTCAAAACGACGAAAATCGCTCTCTAATTCGTGAATAAAATTTCATGTGATGAAATTCCTGCTCCGACAAGAACCGCTTTATCAGCTCAACGCGCGGAAACCCAAGTCGCTCCCCCAGAATGCCGACAGCCATGTTCTCCCCAAGAAAGGAGAATACAAAGCAAACGAGCTCTAGATCCGCAATCGCTTTCCCCAACCACCTTCCCAGCAAATTCACACTTCACTAATCCCAAATTTCCCGTACAACTCTGCCCCCTATGACTATCCTGGAAGATCTACAGTGGAGAGGACTCTACACAGACTGCACGGCGCTCGAGGAGTTGACCAAGCGTCTCGAAGAAGGACCCATCACGCTATATGCAGGCTTCGACCCAACCGCCGATTCGCTACACGTCGGTAACCTCGTGCCTCTCATCGCCCTCCGCCGCTTCCAAAACTATGGCAACAATCCCATTGTCCTCGCTGGCGGCGCCACCGGCAGCATTGGCGACCCCTCCGGCAAAAAATCCGAGCGCCAACTCCTCACCAAGGAACTCCTCGCCCACAACGTCTCCTGCGTCAAAAACCAGCTCGCGCACATCCTAGACTTCGACGACGATATCGACAACACCGCCCGACTCGTAGACAACGCTGACTGGTTCGCTCCCCTCGGATACATCGATTTCCTAAGAGACGTCGGCAAGTATTTCACGGTGAACTCAATGATCGCCAAAGAAAGCGTCAAATCCCGTCTCGGAGGGGATAACGAAGCCGGCATCAGCTACACTGAGTTCTCCTACATGCTCATCCAAGGCTACGACTTCTACCACCTCAATCAGGCCCATAACTGCGAACTTCAAATCGGCGGCAGCGATCAGTGGGGCAACATCACCGTCGGCACCGAACTCACCCGCAAGAAAGCTTCCAAATCCGTCTACGGTCTCACCTTCCCGCTGATAACGAATGCGGACGGCACCAAATTCGGCAAGTCCGAAGCCGGCGCAGTCTGGCTCGACCCGAAGCGCACGAGCGTGTATCAATTCTACCAATACTTCATCAACGTCGATGACCGAGATGTGATCAGTTTCCTCAAATACTTCACCTTCCTCAGCCACGAGGAAATCGAAGCCCTTGAAGAGCAGCACAAGCAAAACCCAGGCGCCCGCGAAGCCCATCGCGCCCTCGCCTTCGAGATGACCAAACTCATCCACGGAGAAGAAGCCACTCAGGACGCCATCAGTGCCAGCAAAATCCTCTTCGGCGGCGACCTAGAAGGCATCTCGGAAAGCGCCCTCGACCAAGTGGCCAGCGAAGTCCCCAGCGCCGACATCGCCAAGGCCGAAATCGAAGCCGACGGTCTCTCCCTCCTCGACGCCCTCGTCTCCACCAAACTTTCCCAATCCCGCAAGACCGCCAAAAAAGACGTCCAAGGAGGAGGCGTAAACGTCAATAATGGACGTATCCAAGATCTAGGATACAAACTCACCGAAAAAGACGTCTACTTCAACAAACACATCCTCCTCCGCCGCGGCAAAAAGAACTACGCAGTCTTAAAGCTAGTACCGTAAGCTTGTTCGGGCACCCAAGAGAAGCCGACGTGCGAATCCAATCCTCCAAGTAGAGAAGGTCGAGATACACTCGATCCGACCCGTGCGGTGACGTATTGCATTCACACTGGGCAAAGATACCCTCGTTTTCCAACCCAAACAAAAGGAGCCGCCAATCGGCGACTCCTTGTAATCAAATTAAAACTACAATACTCGCAAAGGTTTAGGAATCGTAAGGAGCGTACTTTATTCCGCAACCGTATGGCTTCGTCTTTGCGTTCTTGATTTCCGCGCCGCCCATCAAAGCGTTAACCGCTTGCTGAACGTAATTTTCCGCTTTGTCTACATCCGAGGGGCTTGTCGAACGAATGCTGTCAATCGCGCCATTGTATGCCAATAGGCCCTTCTCATCGATTACGAACATGTGAGGCGTTGCCCGAGCGCCATACGCTCTGCCAACCTTGCCGTCCGCGTCGAGCAAAATAGCGGTCGACTGAACGCCTTTGCGAGCGCTGACTTTCTTCCAGTCCGCATTACTCATGTAGCCCTGCTTGCCTTCAGCTGAAGAGCAGATCGATAGCCAGACGACATCCTTCCCTGTCATCTTTCCTTGAAGCGCTTGCATATGACCTTCATTGTAGTGTTTTTTCACATACGGGCAGCCATAGTTAGTCCATTCAAGTACAACAGTCTTGCCAGCG
>JBCCZW010000129.1:0-8855 GCA_039186805.1 Verrucomicrobiota bacterium | reverse complement strand
GATAAAGCGTCCTGATACCGCTCCCCAACAAGGTCTGGGCCTTGCTCCAGTACTTCAAGTCTTCCGAGGTCTGCAGATGATATACCTCGCCCTCCATTCCCTGGAAGCTGATTCTCCAAGCTCCCGAAGAATTCACCCAGACCCCAATAGCCTCCATATCCCGAAGAACCTTCTGACGATCAATATCCAAACCCTCAATACGCATCGAAACACGGGAGCTCTCGCTATTCTCCGAAGCTCCATCGGAAAACGGATAATCCACTGAAAACTGGGCCATCGTCTCTGCCATTCGAACTCCCATAATCCGCGCTCCCTCAGAGTCGAAATGCGATGCGTCAAAAGTCTCAATTCCCTCCGATGAGGCAACTCCGCAAAAGGCGAGCGCGTCTGGAAGCTGGGCAATCTGCGTATTCACAAAACGATCACCTTCTACCATTCCCGCCACAAACGGCAAATGCGGCTCGCCCAAAGCCTCTCTCAAATCCTCGACCAAGCTCACCAACTTTTGCAGATAATCAAGATCGTCGCTATTGCTCTCTCCTTGATGCCATACGATTCCCGCTAATCGGCCCGTAGCCGATGCTTCGAGCGCACGTTTGATCGCCTCCTCAAAATAAAGACTCCCTTTTTCCCATTCCTCTATTTTCGTTCCGCCGCGCGCGTTAACCACTAAACCCAAAGGCATATCCAGCCGCAACTCCCTCAGCCGTTTCGCAAAACTGTATCCAGGGCCCAACTGCTGCATCGATAAACTCTTCCGAATACTCGAGTATCGATTTAATGGATTCGTTGCCGGCTCCCACCCCCCTTCCGCTCCCCACAAAAGACACCCCTCAATTGCTTCCTCGTCCTCAAGCTCGATCGGCGCACGGCCTGCCATATTCGATTGTCCGATCAATAGATACACTTCTCTTTCAGCGGCTGGCTCTTGTATCGCTTCACCAAAATAGCGATTGCCCACAAAGCGATTCCCACGACTTTCGCGTAATTCGATTAGATTCGTGGAATGATGACTCACGACCACATTCTCCCGATAGATCGTTCGCTCCGGCCAAGTCCCCCATTTCTTATGAAAGAAAACCTTCACCTCGCTTTGGTCCTCTCCCAGCAAAATAGTATTTCTATAAAAGAGCGTGTTGGTCGCCGACCCCGAAACGCGAATCGCAAATCGCCCTTCGCCGCCTTTACGCTCTCTCCGCCCCTCATTCACAAATAGGTTTTCGCGTACAATGGTTCCTTCATTGAAGCGTCCCGGTCCTCCGGTGACTAACATCCCAAAATCATTGTTATGGAGATAATTGAACTGAATCAGAGTATGCTTGCTCCGATAATCGCTATCCACTCCCCCCGCATCTTCATCATCTTCATTGGCCTTGGTAAATCGAAACTCGTTGAACTGCCAAAGCGCTCCATCCGTGTTGAAATTGAAAGCCGCATTGCCAGATCCCTTAATCGAGCAGGTGTCGAAGAGGTTATATTCCATGACCGGATCTTCCGCCACCCGCACAATCAACGCGTTCGCCCCCGTCCTCTCGAAGTGGTTATTCGAAAACGCCCACGATCGATTCGGCGTCCAATTCTCATTGGTCAACAAGCTTCTTTGATCGAAATCCGATCGATTCGAAATTCCCGTTCGATCCACGTCTCGAATAATATTCCCCTCGAAGCGAACATCGTCGAAACGTATCCGGTTATCCATGCCATCATCGTAAACCTTGATGAAAATTCCACCATTATCCTTGTTCCCCATGTCGCCGTTAATGCCATGGATCTCCAGATTCTTGAATTCCAATCCAGCCAAGATACCTCCTTCCACCTCGCCCATAGCCTGTACCAATATCCCCGACTTCTTCAGCTTCCTGGTACGATCAGGCTCAGGCTCCAACACCTCAGCATAGTTACTTATATTCCTCGCCTCCCAATCCGCTAGCGAAAGTCCGTTCTCTTCAGCAGGATTGTAATTCGTAATCTCCAGATTCTCGATACGCCAATGCGACTGATTAAATAATCGTATCGCGCAACTCATGAAACTCGATCCCGTCGCGTCGTAGTCGCTCACGCCGTCGCCATCAATCGCCGGACGAGCCCCTTCGCCGTATGAACTCACCACAATAGGATTCCCTTCAGCTCCCGATCCCCTCAATATCAAGGCCCCAGCCCAACGCTGCCCCGCTCTTAGAAGCAAACGATCTCCAGGCATATACTCATTTTCGCTCGCTTTCTCCAGCGATCGCCAAGCCCCCAACTCGCTAAATCCTGAGTTTGCATCGTCGCCATTGACGGCATCCAAGTAATACTCGGTCGACCAGCCGATCCAAGCTCCAAGCGAAAGCCCAAACAATACCAGACTCCGTCGGAAAACCTTCATAATTCTGAGAAACATCGATCTTCAAGATTCATGCTTGCGCCCTCGCAAAGCAGAATAGCCACCTCTCAAAACTTGTCTCCACCTCGAAGCCTTTTCACAACGCCACCGGACCGTGACACGTTTCGTTTTCTCCTGACTACGCGAATATAGTTCGACATTCAGGTTCCATTTTCTCATCTCCCAGAAAACGAACTCAATGACATCCGCGCCCAAAGAACTCTGCGAACGCTTTCCAGTCTACACGCATCATCTCAGTAAATTCGAAGAATTGAAGGACCTCGCCTTCCCGACGTCTCATACGATCCTACTCATCGCCGCCAACTACGAAGCGATTGGAAGTAAAGAAATTTCGGATACGGCAACCGCTCTCCTCTCTCGAGGGAACGCCTATCTAGCCTCCTGGGGCGAAAATGCCGAGAAAGCCGAAACGATCTGGGACGCCGCAGCCCGCCGCCTCGAGACGCAAAAGAAGCTCGATTTCCATTTCGTCGCGACCTCCCACGAGGAAGAAACCCTCGAAGAAGCCGCCTGGTACGCCCTCAACTGCGCCTTCGTCGATGAGGAGATAGAATCCGCCACCTCCGTCGTTCTTATCTCCATCGGCCACCCCGAGTGGCAGAACACCATAGACAACATCCGCGAAGACCCCACCGCATTCAACGAACGCTCCCTAGAGGACGAAGGCGACGACAACCCCGGCAGTAATACCCTACTCAGAGGCTTCCGCCAAAAGTAACATCGCGCGTGAGCGCGATGAAATCCTCTACCGAGTAACGAATCTCGTTCACGACCAACGGGAGAAGGCCTGACAAGAGATCCGACCAACCAAACCCTTGCTCAGCGACTAAACAAATACGCCTTATCCACGACCTGAAAGCCCACCGACTCGTAAGCCTTAATCGCCGCCACGTTCGACACCAAAGTACGCACATACGCTTGGGTCATTCCCGCTCGCTTCATTTCACGCAAGCCTTCAGCTAATACCGCCTTCGCATGCCCCTGCCTCTTAAATTCATGCGCCGTCGCCACCGGTTCGAACTCCCCGATCCCACTGAACGGATCTAGGTCAACTCCCGCAACCGATCCCACCTTCCCCTCACCATTGATGGACAGCGCATCGCGCGACGACGTCCTCATGCACCACTCAGCCATTAGGTCGCTTGCACGTTTTCCCTCCTCATTTAGCGTATCCACCTTCTGCCCACAAAACCCACTTGATTGAGCCTTCCCTCTCGCATCGGCCTCGTTCTCATTCGAAGGGTCATGCGCCCTCACTGCAAATCCCAGCGGTGCCTCAACCTCTAAAAGTTCCCCCTCCAAACTCATATTCATCAATACATCCTCTTCCTCTCCTTCCTGAAAACCCTGATCTCCTAGAAACGAGCAAAACCTCTCAAGGCCCCTGAAACTATATATCTTAAGCGCGTCAACAAAACCCTCCGCTTCCGCTATCCTCGTTATCTCATCGAGGATAAGCCTCATCTCTCGTTCAGTAACCACCCCAAAACTCGCCTTCAGGCGCGCCACATAATTATCGGTTGAAATACAAAAAGCTCCCTTCACAAACCCTTTCTCATCCCTGTAAAGACGAACTATCGGAGGTTTCCCATAGCTAAGCATTGCATTCATATAAAATCCACGCGTCGTGTGTCCCATCCGAAGAAACTCAGCCCCATCATCCATCCGCGGGATTAGGAATCGCATTAAGTCAGCAGGACGTTCTCCGACCGCTTCAAACCACAACCTCTCCTTCTCCATAATTCGAATACAAAGAAAGCAACTTCCCTAAATTTCAAGAGAGAACCCAATTCATCCCTGCAGCAAATTCGCGATTACGTTTTTGCTTTCCAATATCAGTAGCTGCTAAAGGCCTCTCGCAAACGACGCTCGTTGAAACTCAATGATCTCTTGTTGCAGCCTGTCGTAAGCCTTATTCCCATGCTTCTGCCCCGGAACCACTGTAAACTCGTGCTCCAAACCCAGTTCGGTTAAAAACGCATCGTATTCAAGATTCCCCTCATAGTTGTAGTCCGCCTCATCCCCTACGTGCACGAAGATATCCAAGGGGTACTTCTTCTTATATCGCTTTGCATAGGTCTTCGTGTAAGTCCACATGTCGTCCCCCTTGGCAAAGACCAGACCCTCTCTCTCCGTCCCACCACTCTGCTGTATCCGTTTTTCGGGTGCAGCGCCCGCGCTGCCAATCACAAGCTGAGAGAAGAGCTCCGGATGCCCGAAACCAATTCGAGCCGTCGCCCTCCCTCCTTGAGAATACCCCTGAAGCGCTCTGCCTTCGCGAGACGCAATCGTCCGATAATTGCGGTCAACCAAAGGAATCAGCTCGTCCACAAGCAGATCCTTCCCCCGACAGTCCGCTCGCCCCGGAACATTGTAATGACTGATTGGACCGCCGTTATTCAAAACCACAATCGTCGGCTCCAGTCGCCCACTCGTGATCGCATCATAGATAAACGGCAAGCGATTCGCGAACTTCGACTCATCCCCCGGCCGACCGCCATGCAACATGTAGATCACCGGATAGCGACGCTCACGGTTTTGAGCAGCCTCATACCCCTCAGTAAGGAACACGCAATACCCCACTTCCTCTCCAACCGCTTCCGACTTAAATGTCTGATGACTAAGCCCTGGAGCCGCCTGGAGCTCCTTTTCCGTCAGGGGGTTAATCCACTTGAATACCTTCGGCTCCTTCGCCCCCAAGAAGGACAAACCGGCAAACAGACCCAACGCGATCGCGAGAACTTTGGAAAGATGCATAGAGTCGAATTTCGCGGTCAACCAACCCGTATCCATTTTTTGCGCGAGCAGGAGGACACTAACGAGTTTACACGTCACAAATCGGATATCACAAACGAGAACCTAACAATGCCCAGCTTTCCCATCCATATCCACGGTATCTACATCGCTCCTCAACATAAGGTCTTCGGCCACCAAGACCCAGACGACCTATCCGGAGCCGACCTCAAGTCCCTAGAGACCGCAAACCTCATCGCGCACTCCGGTATCGAAGGCGACCGCTTCTGCCGCAACCGTCCCGACTACAACGGCCACATTACCTTCTTCAGCCTGGAGGTCTGGAACGAAGTCAAAACCAGTCTCAAGCTTCCTGATACAGTGGGGCCCGAAGTCGCGCGTCGAAACGTTATCATCTCAGGCATAGACCTCAAAGCGCTCTACGAGCAGGCATTCGAAATCCAAGGTATCCAATTCCAAGGTAAGGTCCACTGCTCGCCCTGCGCCGCCATGAATCAAGCTCTCGCCGCAGGAGCCCGAGCCGCCCTCCGCAGCAGGGGAGGACTCAGAGCGCAAATCCTCAGCTCCGGTGAACTGAAATCGGGAGTCTCTCAATTGACGTCAGAAGCCGACTGCTCGCCAGCCAACGCCGCCACGCAACTGAAACTTCCAAACATTCCTTAATCACCTCTTCTACGCTTCACTGCTTAACCCTCTCAGGTACCGGTCCTCCGCCTCGTAATTAAAGAACTCCGGCTCCAGATTATCTGGCTGATTCTCCATCTCCCACTCCATCGTTCTCCGATAAGACTCCTCCTGTGAGAAGGTTTCTTGAAAACCCAGCACATCGCGGATCTTCTGCGAGCTGACAACCCACTGCTGCGCAAGATTGCAGGGCCCCTTGTCCTTGATCCAAGGCATCTTCGACTCCTCGGCGACATGAACGTTCAGCTCGTGGTCCAAGACCCTTGAAATGGCCGTATATCGTTCAATGCAAGAAGGTGTATCCAGTTCTCCAATATTGAAAATCTCATTTCGACCCTCTTCACGCGTAGCCGCCAACACCACAGCCCTAGCCACATTTTCCACAAAGCCATGGGTAAAACAAAACGCAGCTTCAAGCTTCCCAATGACCCAATCCGTCCTCTGATCGAGAATTCTCCTAGCTAGATTCTTAAAACGCCAATCCCCCGGACCATACACCGCCGGCAAGCGGCAAATCGTCCACGAAGTATCCTCCATCTTTTGCAGCGCCGCCTCCACCGGTATCTTATCATACATCTCATTCGGATCTTCCCCCTTGTAATCCAAATTGCGGAGAAACAAGCGATTCCTCAAAGGCGACTCCTCCTCAAATACCGTATTGTTTATCGGTTCCAAACTCGCCTTCCAGATCACCTCGAAGCAGCGATAAACATCACAACTGCTTATCATGCATAAACGGTCTACCCTCCCTTCAAAGAAAGAAAACACCGGACGCGAGGTCGCCATGCTATTCGCCATCATATCGATCACCAGATCAAATCCATGCTGATCAATCACCAATCGCTTGTCCACGATCTCCCGCTTGTCGCACAAGATCGATTCCACATCCAAATCAAACAAAGGCTTCTGCCTCCCGCGGTTCATCAAAACCACCGCGTGCCCTTGAGCAATCAATTCCCTCGCAATGTACGTCCCAATGAAATGGGTACCACCAATCATCAAAGTTTTCATACGTAACTTTCTCTTACATGCAGACGCGATCGTTGATTGCGTAACGCGGTCAACGACCGCGTCTGCAACCATAAGCTCCACGACTTCTTACGCTGCTAATTGTATTTCTTTTCCAAATACAATAGGTCGAACAATCGAAACCGAGACTCGTTTCCGAACAGGCCGAGCCTCGCGCCAAAAACGCTGTTTCCGCGAGCCAGTCACTCTGCAGTTTACGATGCTTCTCTTAAGAGCGGGCCAACTCGCTTCGCCTTCGCCCACAGCAATCAGGTGCTGGGCATCTGTCAGTTTAAAGGACTCAGGATCAAAAGCGCCGTTTCGCGAAATTTTTGGATGAGTTTCTACGATTCTTCGAATCGCGTCACTATTTCGCTTCCTCGCATCGCGATGCAATTTTTTCGCCGCCTTCTTGTAGTATTCCAGATTTCGTTTCTTGGGAGCTTTCTTTGCCATTCTACTAATGTTTTCAATCAGGAGCCCGCAGCCTAAGTTGTTTTGAAGGATATATTCTTCAAGGAGGGTAAAACCCTTTCCGCGGACTCGGCAGCTCCCTTGTAAGCGTTCCACAACACGATACCAAACACACTAAGCTGTCAACCACTCCGCACTATCTTGTTTGCAGCATTAGGCAACCTACCTTATTCGTATTTCAATGCATATGAAAACCATCCGCTTCCTTACCGCCACCCTCATTTTATCCGCGACAACGCTTCACGCTAAAATGGTCGAAAAGACGATCACTCACAAAATTGGCGATCAAACCTACGAGAGCACCCTCGTCTACGACGACTCCATCAAAACCCCGCGCCCCGGCATCTTCATGATCCCCAACTGGATGGGTCCCTCCGAGGGATCCCTGGAAAAAGCGAGAAAAGTCGCTGGCAAAGACTACGTCGTCATCATGGCCGATGTTTACGGCACCCACGTTCGGCCGTCCAATAGCAAAGAAGCAAGCGCCGCCGCCGGCAAGCTAAGAGGCGACCGCCAACTCATGAGAAAGCAATCCGCCGCCGCCCTTGATGCCTTTATCGCTCAAACCGATGCTTCCGTCTTAGACAAAGGCAAGATCGCCGCTATCGGATTCTGTTTCGGCGGAGGAGCCTCCCTTGAACTCGGCCGCACAGGAGCCGACCTCGATGCCATTGTCACCTTCCACGGCGACCTCATTTCTCCCACTCTTGAAGGCGAAGCCAAGAACACCAAAGCCAAGGTACTCGTTCTCCACGGCGCGGACGACCCTTACGTACCTCAAGATCACGTCGAACAATTCGTATCCACAATGCAAGATACAGCAGTCGACTGGCAGCTAATTCAATACAGCGGCGCCGTTCATTCCTTCACCAACCCAGCCGCCAACAGCTCCGGAGCAAAGTACCACGAACAAACCGTCCAACGCTCCTTCACCGCAATGCACGCCCTCTTCCAAGAAATCTGGTAGGCGTCACACCGTTCACTGTAGGCCGGGACGGCAACCCGGCTAGTCAATCTAGACGAGCTGGCCACGCACCCGAACTACAACATTCAGGGTCGCAGCAGCCCGTAGCGTATTCCATACTCCATCACCTCATTTCCCAAGAAGGCCTGGGCCCACAAATCAACAACCGTCTCCACGGAATTGGTTCATCCGATCGCAGGAGGTCACCTCGACGAATCCAATTCAGCGTTACTCCACACCTACACACTAATCAAAGCCCCATCTACTTTTCAAAATAGTGGTCGACAATATCCCTTTGGAACAACAACCCCAAAGCGATGAGTTGGAAAAACATAAAGATTCCGATACCAATATAAACAGTACTCGCTGAAGCCATTTCTATAGGCATTGGACTTAAGGCTTGAGTCAAAAGGCCCTGAGAATAATCGAAGGCGCCAATACTATTATATATCACCAGAAATCCCCAAACCCGAGCGCCTTTACATTTCCAAAAGACAAACAGCACTGCGGGGACTAAAAAGCCTAAAATGGCGTCGCTTAACCAAGGACCAAACCATGCGTTTGGAGCTGGACCGCCAAACGCTT
>JBCCZW010000128.1:0-8877 GCA_039186805.1 Verrucomicrobiota bacterium | reverse complement strand
GGAACTGACGAAGTGCCCTTGAAAGGCCTTTTGTCATCAGGGGGCGGCAAATCCGCGAAGTGGCGACGTGCGATCGCTCGCCAAGCGCTGTCTGACGCGGAAAAGGTCGCCATGCTCGACCAGCTGGAGGTTTCGGGTCTGTTCGTTTCTAAGGCTGAGTGGATAAACTCAAGACTATACACCACTGAAACAGCCTCGCTTAAGAAACGTTTCAAAAAACCCAACGATTTCGCCAAGAAAACTGAACAACGAATCGACGACCTCGCCTCCCCCTTAAAAAATCAAGTCATCCACCCGATCCAAAAGCCACTTTGCTCGATCCTGATAGAGCAAGTTGTTCAATCGCCACTCCTGCTTCGCATTCACGTCGATCGCCAAAGCCTCCTCGAGCAGTTTCACGAACAAGTCTCTATCTTGCTTCTCCAAAGCAACCGACTCCGCATAGGCCACATTCACAGACGCCAGCAAGCCTCCCGATAGTCGCTTCGCTTCCAAATAGTGCTTCGTCGCATTTTCGATCGGATCGCCCTCTCCCGTCAACCGACTCATCGAATAGGTGATGAAAAACCCATGCAGCGATCCATCGTCAAACTCAGGATCGAGCTCCAAACAGCGGTCCATGATTTTCTCCACAATCTGCAGATTGCCCACCAAAGCCGGATTATCCAATGAAAGCGAAACCCCGCCCACCCATGACAAAGCAGTCCAATACGCCAGTTCGACATCATCAACTTCGAGCAAAGCCACCGCCCCGTCCAAGTCGTCTTTCAACATGTCCCCAAATCCCGGATACCGAACCTCTAAACCTCGAATCCCGTATCGATTCGCCCTCAAATACAACTTAGCCGCTCGTTCCCGTAGTTCTTCCGCCAGCTCATAGTCATCATCCTCGATGATATCCGCTTCCAGCTGCACGAACCCATAACTATACTGCGTGAACCCACTGCAAAGCTGAAGCAACAAACCCTCGTGCTTGGGCGTCTCCGCCAAAATGCTCTCCATCAACTTCAGGGAAAACGGCAAGGCATCCTTGATCAATTCCGGATCCTCGTCCCCGGCAAATACCGTGCCGCTACCCGATAACGCATCTCCCACCTTATTCATCGCCAACTGCTTCACCGAGCAACCCGCAAGAAGCGACAACACCACAATCTGAATACAAACTGAAAATAACTTCCTCATCTCCATGAAGGTTTCAAGCTACTCCACCCCCGTAGCGGAAGTCGAGTACCGAACGAAGTGACGCTTGAGAAGCATCGATTCGAAACAACTTCCGAACCTCAACCCTCCAAAATCAATCCTTCTTCGATACATCGAAAACGCTCATTTCCACCTCGATCGAGCGATTCAAAAACTCCACCAAAACCTTCACTCGATTCTTAGCCGACATTAACTCACTTACCACGCCCGGCGTCCCGTCGAACATCTGGCTTACCAACTCTACCGAGTCTCCCACGTTCAAAACCGGGGTCGACTCCGCCTCCTCCATCATCGAAGCGCAAAACTTCTCTAGATCATCGATCACCTCCTGCTCCAACTTCGGAAACCGATCCCCCAAGTGCACGAATCCCGAAACGCCCCGAGCGTACCCCACCTTCCGCATCTCCGTCTGCAAATCCGCTTTCGCAAACAAGTAGCCAGGAAACATAGGCTCCAAAGTCGTCTTCATACCCGGCTTGCGACGTCGGCGACTCGGGATCATGGGCAGATAACTCTCTACGCCAAGCTCTTCGGTCAAAACCGCAAAAGCCACCCTTTCCTGCTTCACCTTGGTTTTTACGCAGTACCAATCCTTCATCTTCGAAATACTCAGCGAAATCCCTTCGCCAAATCAACCCCTTACATTGGAATAATAACGGAAGCCGATTCAGCCAGGCCACAACCGCTGGGAAAGCCGCAAACTCCCACATCCTGCAGAACGAAGAAAGAAACGCTCTGGCAGAGTCGCCTTCTTTCAAAAACTGGTTCGAAGACGTTCCATTCTCAGCATCATAGCTCGACGCTCGACGGAATCGGTCGGAATCCAGGCAATCGCTCCTCAACGACGCGCCGTATTTCAAAGCGATCCCCCCGACAACTAAATCCCGCTCAAAACCACCCTGCCTTCCGGCCTCTCTGGCTCCGCAGTCGTTTCTTCCGTGACGAAAAAGCTTAAGGTTTCATCAGTCGCATCGATGCCTTCCTTCGAAGAAATATCGAAATAAAACATTCCGAACGAACTCTTCCCCACCGGCAAAGATCCCGCGCGGATCGCTTCCTCACTGCCTTCAGAACGAGCCCACACGTGGTAGCTCCTACCTGACTCGCGTTCCGGCAAATTCTCGACGGCAATAAACCCAATCTCGAATTTTCGATCGAACACCGTAAAGCCGCCCGTCGAATTGCCTTCCAAAGCCGCGCTGCGCGAATCCCAATAAGCCTCGGCCAATTCAGCCAACTTGAACATCCGTTCCTCGCGACCGCCGTTTTCCTCAGCCAACTGCAACCGCTGAGCGCCCGGCTTGCCCATCTCCTTCAAAACAATGCTCGCCACCAAAGACTCGCGACTCTCCTGCTCCGGATTCGGTCCTCCAAAGGCCATGAAAGCGACTGCCGCGCAAGCCGCCACAGCCCATCCACCCCATTGCCAAAACGACACAACCTTGCGCTCCTCAATAGAGTTCACGCCCTCAGAAGCTTCATCCGACGCAGTCTCAAGCGCTGCGGCATCGATCTGATCCATGATGCTTGAGTAAGCCCCAAACGGCACGTCCACCTGAGGACACTCGCGAGCGTCGATCTCATTTACCTCCTGCCAATCGTGGACGAGTTGCTGTAATTCGCGATCCCCGCAAAGCTGCGACTCGAATCCATCGAGCTCATCTTCCGGCATGGTACCGAGCGCATACTGAACGGCTTTCCCTTGTTGATCCTCTTTATTCATAGCTATGAGCGAGTTGCTGACGGAGACGCTGCATACCGCGCCGCATGGCCGTCTTCACGGTTCCCAGCGGCATCTTCAGTTTCTCCGAAATTTCTTGTTGAGTCATGCCCTTGCTCATCGCGAGCGAAAGGCTGTCTTTTTGAGCCTGAGGCAGCGTTTCCATCATTGCCTGCAAGCGAGTAATGTCGTCATTGAGCACCATCACATCCGAAGGACTGCGTTCCTTAGAATGAGTCGCCTCGTTGTCTTGAAAAATCATCGGATCCTCCACGATCGTCTCCGGCTTCATTCGTCTCAACCGGTCGATGCAAAGTCGCTTGGTCACCAAAACCGACCAGCTAAACGGCCGAGAGAGTTTAGGATCATACCGCTCCGCAGTCCTCCAGATCTTAACGAAGGCATCCTGCAAAACCTCCTCCGCGATCATCCGATCCTTCAAAAACTTAAAGATGTATGAGAACAAAGGCCTTGAATAGCGCGAGTACAGCTCATCGAAGGCAACCCTTTCCTTGCGTCCAATCCTCCTCAGCAATTCTGCCTCGATACTCGCGTCGTCCATCAATTCGCTAAGCCCAACCCCACCGAGCTAATTCTTGCCACCCTCCGATCCAGGAGAAGACGCCTTCTCATCATCCCCTGCCTCAGAATCCTCAGAACCGCGAAACTCGTAATTGATTCGCTCATCCAAGTCGCGGGCCATCTCAGACAACGCTTTCTTCAACACATCATTATAAGTGCGACGCGCCATACTCGTGGTAGGAGCGAAATTGATGTCCGTGAACCGATAATAACCCAGCTTATTCTTGTGGTATCTAGAAGCCCGCAACTGAGCCGAGAACTTCGCTTCCACTTCCCCAATGCCATTCTGACCCCACATCTGCAGAAAAATCGTCAGCCGCATCTTGTTGTCCGGCGGACGGTCCCCAAACCGAACCACCTTGTAGGGCATAGGGAAATCGAACTCCTCCATCACCTTGTCCAAGGTCTCCTCGAAATAGTAGTAGCGATCGTCCTCGTCCGAACCATCGTAAACCGAGTCAATCAACTGGATATAAAGAATCTCGGACGGCTCCAGTAAGATCGGGGCCGGCGGGTCCTTCTTCTTCGCGATCGCGAAGGGCGCCAAAAGGCTAAAGATAAGTAGTATGATCAGCGATTTCATCGGTATCCCTAAGGACACGGCAGACCTCTATGGTGAGAGGTCGCCACAACATTGATTCGTGCCACACATTCGCGCCGGATTCAACTTTTACCCTAAAAAGGCGCTCTAAAGGTAGCGTCCCGACCGACGTGTCGGGACTAAAAATGCCAGCAGACAATAGGATGCGACCTCAGTGCCTTCCTACCCTGGCCATCTCCCTCCTCGTTTCACACTCCGTCTAACCTAAGCGATCCAAGCGTAATCGCATCCTCTCATCAAAAAGCCTCCGCGACATCAGCTTCAACGAAAGCACGATCCCAAAGCCCGTTCCACCAGCGATCAAAAACCAAATCATGATCTGATACATCACCGCTCGCTCAGGATCCTCTCCCGCTAAAATCTGTCCTGTCATCATTCCCGGCAGCGACACCAAGCCCGCTGTCGCCATCGAATTGACCACAGGCATGATGCCCGTTCGTACGCAGTCTCTGGCGTAACCGCGAATAGCATCCGACCCAGACTCCCCCAAAGCCAAACGCTGCTCAATCACCGCCCGATTTTCATATAGCGCAGAACTCAGGCGATCCATCGCCAAGCTAACCGCGCTCATCGTGTTGCTCATAATCATCCCTAAGAGCGGAATCGAATACTGCGGAACATACCAAGGTTCCGGTCGCACCACAACCAAGAGGCCGAACAAAGCCACCGCAAAAGAACAAACGCAAAGCGTCGCCATCCCTAATCCCCATGAGTACCACCCTTTCAGCCTCCGTTTCTGACGAGCCATAATCTCCCGCCCTCCCACGAGCAGCATCACCAAGGCCATAATCGGAATATACCACTCATGCCCCTCCTCGAACAAAAAGCCCAAGACCTTCCCGATGATCCACAGCTGCAAAACCAAACGAGCCGATGCGATAAGCAAAGTCTTAGAAACCCCCAACCGATAAGATGCCAACAAGCCTGCCAACAGCGCCATCATCAGGGCCCCCAAACCGATGTCCCAAAAACTCAGCTCAATACTAGACATTCGCCAATCCCTTCAGCTTCTTATCCGCCATCTCAAACCGACGTGACGCGACCCGTTCCGCCTGCTCTTTGCTATGAGTCACCCAAACCACACCCGCTTGAGCTCGCTTCGCATAGTCCAAGATCACGCCCTCCATGCGACTCGCCGCAACCTCATCAAGATTCGAAGTTGGCTCGTCCAAAAGCAAGACGCTAGGCCCACGATCCAGCAGTCTCAACAGCCCCAACCTCTGCCGCTCTCCCATCGAAAGTCTCGATGTCTCCCACTCCAAAACATCCGGCTTTAACTTAAGACGCGCCAAGGTATCCTCGTCTGGGATGCCCAAAAAGTGGTCAGCAACGGATTCCTCCCACCAGAGAATTTCCGCCGGCAGATAACCCACTTTGCGCCGCCATTCGGTTGCCCGCATCGATTCACGCGAAACACCCTCAAACTCCACCAAGCCACTCGAAACAATGAGATCTGAAATCGCTCTCAAAAACAGCGACTTCCCAGAGCCGGACTCCCCCATCACCGCAACCACCTCTCCAGGTTGCAGGAACAGCTCATCAACCCTCCAATCCAAATACTCGAAATCCCGGACCGAAAACCAGCTCACCCCATCACCAAACCCACCCCGTAACGGAAGTCCAGTACCGAACGCAGTCACAGTGGAGGTGCATCACTTCGAAACAACCTCCGGAAAGCCCCTCCTAACAGCGTACCTTCACCGCTAGAATCAACGAAATCACCCCAAAACGTTCCTCTTCGCGACCGTTCTTCAGACCCACTCGATCCCCTCACCAGAACTTACTCAGCGTCACCTGCAAATAGTTATCATCCCTCAGCTGGTAGAAGGCATCCGCCGCGTCCGCATTCGCCAAGCGCTGAAGCTCTATCTCTAGCTTCATATCATTCCCTACCCGCTTCTCGAATTCCAAACGTCCAAAAAGCGCTTGGGTTTCCCAATCCATAAACGTTCCTGCGATCAAAGCCGTATCCGCCTCATCGTTCCATGTCAGTCGGGCGCCCACGAACACGTCTCGATTGAACGGCGTCGGGGCCGCCTTTCCTCGCGAGTCCAAATGTCCTTCCGCCAAAAGCCCCAAATCCTTGTCCGAACCCGCGAACCCAAAGAGCGTGTACTCGAACCCTCCCGCTACCGCGCTGTAGCGATCGCTTTCCGTCTCCCTCCCCAGCGCCTCTAGTTTCCATAACCACCCCTCTTTAGTATACTGCAAATCCAGGCCGATCTGATCCATCTGTTCGTAATATGGACGCAACCCCGGCGCCCCATCCTTGACCGATTCCACGAACAAAGGATCCCGATTCGTTCCCCGAAAATAATGCAGACCGATATCAAAGTCCCCAATGATATTAAACCAGCGAAACGCAAAATCTACATGCTCTTCCTCGTCCGAGGATTCGAAAAGCGGATTGTCCGTATCCACAACCAGAGGGGTTCTCAATCGACCCTCTACCCCAGGAAACGTGCGCTCGCGAAAATACGGCAAAACGAAAAACGAAAAATCTCCCACCGGAGAAACATTGACCACCTGCAGCATTGGCTGACCCAACTTGTCCTCTAAATCAGGGCTGGCCACCGCATCGGTCTGATTGATGGTGTCCACCAAATGCTGCGACTCCACCACGCCCCAAAAAACTTTCGAAATACCTGCGCGCACTTCCCAGTCGCCCATCACTTTCAGAAACGATAGTTCCCGAATATCGAATATATCCCGTTCCTCGTCATGAGTGTCGATCCGAGCGTAAGGAGTGAACTCGAAAGCCAAGTCCCCATCTTGCCTTTCATTATAATACTCTGGCTCTAGTATCAACGCAGCGGATACACCCTCCTTTTGACCCGCATATAAAGGAGAACTTTCCCAAACGCGCGTCTCTGCCGATACAAATCCGGACCACTCCCCTTGCCCAAGGAGGGATGCTGGGGCCGCAAGCAGCCCCAACATCAACCATACTCGTTTATCCTCGAAAATCATTTTTCAAATTCTTCCCATCCCCATGATCTAATGTAGGAGAAGGCTTCACGCCTCGACCCGTATCCCCATCAAGGTAGGGAGGAGTGGCTCACTCCTCCGCAGAGCCTTTTCAGAAGCGACTGAGCCTTCCTACAAAAAGTATATTCCATTCACGCAAATTCGTTTTAACTCTCCATCGAGAGTGTCCAGCAAGTCGTTTTCGAGCGAACGGTCGCGAAGAAATAAGACTTGTTGGGCACTCTCTTAACTTATCGCGCGTTCTCCAAACTTCTCCGGTCGAAATCGCGATCGTTGTATCCGTTAGCGAAGCGATAATTCGACCAACCCAAATCCGTGTTCTTGCCCGTCTGATGATTCTCCATACGCATCAACTCTGGGCGCCAGAACTTATCTAGGTATTGCTGATAGCCATTGAAGGTGAGCGTTTTCAAAAGCTCGTTCTTGCGATCAAAAAAGTCGATTTGCATTACTCGGTAGTGCTCCTGATCGATCCAGCTTATCTGACGCGTGTACCCAGATTTTGGATCCACAGGATAACGCTCGATTACAAAGCACTTCTCGCCATCAAGCTCCTCCTCGCGAAGAAACTTATAGGTGTACTTCTCGACCTCTTGAGACGTCATATCCTCGTAGGCGAACTCGCTGCCCACGAATGGACCCGACTTATTATTAGAAGAAATTCGCTTCACCCGCTTCAAAGCCGGCAGATAGAGCCACTGATCATCCGGTCCGACCTTCTTAGTGAAGGAAAGAAACGCGGTACCCTTCACATCGCGAGGCTGGTCAAACGTAATCAGCGTCTTATCGCCCTCCCCAATTCCTTCGAGCGTCTTCAGCGTCATCTTACGTGTACTGGTTTCTCCATGACGATTCTCCAAGACCATCTCCATATCGGAGACCGTATCGCCGAAGCCGGTATCGCGCTTATCACTTTCCCTAGCGATTTCCAGTCCGCGCTCCTCTGGCGTCATCGCGCTGGCAAACGGCGCGGCAATTAAAGTGGCCAAAAGGCCTAGAGTTATAATTTGAGGATTCTTTTTCATCAGTATGATAGGTTAATTCCAATGTTAGTTTGTAGGCTCACTGCATACGATTGACCTACAGGATTTAATAATATTCATTCAAGCCAATGCGGGCTCCTCCTTTACGCTGGAGGTATTTTCATTTGCTCGCTCGCGATTCTTCTTTCTGTCGATTACCAGCAAAAAGGCCGGCAAAAGAATGAAGTCGGCTATCAAAGCGAAGGCGATCACGATAGCCGTCAATTGGCCCATCCAGCTATTCATCCGGAAGGTAGATAAGCCCAAGATCGCAAAGCCGATCGTCAAAATGATGGTGGTGACGAAAAGCGCCTTGCCCACCGTATGGAAGGCATACTTCACCGCGTCCTCGCCGTTCAATCCCTTCTCGCGGCGACCTCTTAAGTACTTACTTAAAAAGTGCACTGTATCATCCACCACAATCCCAAGGGTCATTCCAGAAACCATCGCGAGCGACAATCCCATCTCTCCATAAAGCGCGCTCCACAAGCCGAAGCCCAAGACCGCAGGAACTAGATTCGGAATCAAGCTAATCAATCCATACCGGGCGCTCTTCAAGGCGATCGCCAACAGTATCGATATCGCCAATACCGCTAGGAACGTTCCGCCCAGCATGCTCTTTATATTCCGCTCAGAGATGTGAGCGAACATTACAGTCGGACTCGCCGCATTCACGTGCATATATTCGGGGGCATTGTCTCGTAGCCATTGCTCCCCATCCGCAATCAATACGCGAAGCTCCTTAGTAGGGATATCTCTTGTGG
>JBCCZW010000127.1:0-8893 GCA_039186805.1 Verrucomicrobiota bacterium | reverse complement strand
GGAATTTCCGGTGGATGGGCGGCCAAAGAGCTGTGCGAGAAGGGTCTTGAGACCTTGGTCTTAGAGCGCGGCAAAAACGTCGCGCACATCAGCGATTACAAGACGGCTCATTCCGAAGCTTGGGAGTTGCCGCATCGCGGCAAGCCCGGCCCAAATTGGAAAAGTGAGAATCCGATCCTGTCGAAAGTGGCCTCGGTCGATCCTTCGAATGATCACTTTTTCGTGAAGGATGCGGAGCATCCGTACGTGCAGGAGAGGGCTTTCGATTGGATTAGAGGCTACCAGGTGGGTGGAAAGTCTCTCATGTGGGCGCGGATGACGCAGCGCTGGAGCCCGATGGATTTCGAGGCGAACGCAAAGGATGGATACGGCGTTGATTGGCCGATTCGTTATGAAGACTTGGCTCCGTGGTATTCGCATGTGGAAAAGTTCGTGGGGATCAGCGGAAGCAAGGAAGGCCTGCCGCAGTTGCCCGATGGGGAGTTTTTGCCTCCGTACGATTTTACCTGCGTGGAGAAGCACGTGAAGGAGGAGGTGGAGAAGAAGTTTCCAGGACGGAATATCATTCATCCCCGTTGCGCGAATCTGTCCCAGCATCACAACGGTCGAGGGCCTTGCATGAATCGAAGGCGCTGTAACAGAGGGTGTCCGTTTTCGGGTTACTACAGCAGTAATGCGGGGAGTTTACCGGCGGCCGCCGCGACGGGTAAGCTGACGCTTCGTCCTGAGGCGGTGGTTCATTCCATTATCTACGACGAGGAAAGCGGTAAGGCAAAGGGAGTGCGCGTGATCGATGCGGAGACGAAGGAGACGACCGAGTATTTTGCGCGTATTGTATTTTTGAATGCAGGGACGCTCAACAGTTTGCTGATTCTCATGAACTCCAAGTCGGAGCGGTTCCCTAATGGGCTTGGGAACGACTATGATGCGCTGGGGCGCTATTTGATGGACCATAACTATCGAGGACGCGTGTCTGGAGTGCATACTGGGTTTCAAGACAAATACTATTATGGGCTGCGCCCATCATCTGCTTACGTGCCGCGGTTTCGGAATGTGGGATCCGACAAGCAATCATCGTTCCTGAGAGGTTATTCGTTTGGCTTTCGCGGAATGAGAACGCAGACGAATCTCAGCGATGAGACGCCGCGATTCGGGGCGGGCTTCAAGGCTGCTTTGTGCGAGCCCGGCAAGTGGAGAGTCGGTCTTACGGGTATGGGCGAACATTTGCCGTATCCAGATAATCGGGTCACCTTATCTGAAACGAAGACCGATCAATGGGGTATCCCGCAGCTCAAGATCGATTGCACCTTTAGAGAGAACGAGGCGGCGATGGTAGAGGACATTCTTGCCACTGGTACAGAGATGCTGGAAGCGGCGGGTTGCGAAGATATTCAGACGCGAAATACGCAACAGAACCCGGGTCTGGCGATCCATGAAATGGGAGGCGCGCCGATGGGACGCGATCCTAAGACTTCGATGCTGAACAATCGCAACCAGGTTCATAGCGTACCGAATGTATTCGTGAGCGACGGAGCCTGCATGAGTTCGACGGCTTGCCAGAATCCTTCCTTAACCTACATGGCATTGACGGCGAGGGCGACCCATTTGGCAGTGGAAGAAATGAAGAAAGGGAGCATCTGATGAATCGACGCGAAGTATTAAAGGTGTTGGGGACGGTCTTTGCAGGCACAGTCTATGGGGCAAAGGCCTTTTCTCAAGGAACTCCCATTAAGGGGCGTAGCGCTGCGGATTGGGCGAAAGGGGATGTCGCGCTTTTGGACGAAATTGGCGAAGTGATCATCCCGACGACCTCTGACTCGCCTGGAGCGAAGGCGGCTAAGATTGGTGAATACATGGTTGAATTCGTGGATGGTTACTATTCCGACGAAGAGCGGGATTCGTTTCTGCGGGGTTTGGATGTATTCAAAAAGCAATGCCAGGAAGAGACAGGAGGCTCGTTTGTCCAGTTGGACGCAGAGCAAAAAGGCGCCAGCGTTGAGGCCTTGACGCGTTCCCGGAATCGCTCCTTTTTTCAGAAGCTCAGTCAACTCACGGTGGCGGGCTATTTCACTTCCAAGATAGGCATGACGCAAGCGCGGACCCATTTGCCCATTCCGACGCGATGGGAATCGTGCATCGATCTAAAGCCTGGACAAAAGTCCTGGGCTTAGTTTGAAGTCTTGGCGTAGTTTTTTGGTAACTACTATTTCTTGTGAAAATCGTTTTCGTTTTATTGGTTGCCTGCTTAGGTTTGGATGGAAGAACGCTTGTGGCCTCGGTGGATGTGGTGCCTGCAACGGAGTGGATGATGAAGAGAGCGTCCGAGGCGAATAGCGTTATTCGTCGCGTCATTGAAGAAGCCAAGCCGACGATTGGCGTTCCTTATGTTTGGGGTGGAACCAAGCTGCAGAAGGGAATCGATTGCTCGAACTACACCTGGCAGCTCTATCGTTCGGCGGGTTTCAACTACGAGCGTTTCCTTGGAACGATGGTGATGTCTCGACTGCAGGATTCCTACGGTTTGAGGACGGTTTCGTTTGAAGAGGCGGTCCCGGGGGATTTGCTGGTTTACGGGTATCGCGACGCGTCGAACAAATGGCATGGTCATGTCGTCATTTTGGTGGATAAGGATGGGTCGCTTACCGGCCGCAAAGGATTGATGTTGGGGGCGCACGGACGGCCCGTGAATGCCGTGCAATTCGTGACTTCGGACGGATTCGAAAAAGGATACTTCAAGCAACCGAAGATGAAGCTTTGCAATGTCTTGAGAGTGGAAAGCCGTCGGTAGGGTTTAGATTCTCGTTGGCTTGTCTATTTGAAAGCTAAGGGAGCGGGTTGCGGCCCAAGTGAGTTGCCGGGTCGGCGCCCCGGCCTACATGATTCAAACTGGAATGAAGAGCGTTGAGTTTAATCGCTTTGAAGCATTGGAGTTCTTCGTTTCCTGGGGCCGTTGAGCAGCTTGCCCAGCCACCGGTAGCGGACTAAGTACTCGTAGCTGAGCAGGAGCAGTGTCGTGGCGATGAGGCAGATGAATCCGAATTTTAGAAAAGGAGAGACGCTCCAATCGCGCATTAGGAATTGCATGTAAAAGACGAGCGGCAAGTGAGCGAGGTAGAGCCAATAGGATGAGTCTGAGAGATAGCGAACCCAAGGAATCGACCGATCGAGCGCTCCCCTGAATAAGCCGATTAATCCGAATATCATCAGCCAAGTGTAGGAGACCGAAATTACCAAGTTCGTCAGATGGACGGCATTTGGGTCGAAACCTGTTGCAGCGTTCCCGAGACCGATCGCAAAGCCAGTGGGGAAGAGGAAAAGCAAGGCAAAGGGGAGGCTGGCCTTCCATGAGCGACCGACTTTTCGATCGTTTGGCTTGCGCTGGTAGTAGAGCGCTCCGAAGGCGAAGAAAATTCCGTAGTAGAGAAGGATATGCGGCATAGGGAGAAGGCCGCTCGAAGTGCCAGGTCCGAATGAAGTGGGGTTGCTCATCAGAGACTGGGGGACCACGGCGAGTGGAATCAGCCAGAGATAGCGTTTCCGGGAAAGCAGCATCCAGTTCGGTAATTGCTTGATTCGCAACCTGCGGGCGATGACCACGCAGATAGCGAATAACCCGATTAGCCAACAAAGGTACCAAAGAAACCACATATGCCCGAAGATGGGGAAAGCGAAAAGGGGCCCGCGCGTGAGGCCGCGGTAGCGTTCGAGGGGCGTGAAGGCTGTGTCGGTTTGTTCGCCGAGCATGGCGGCGATTTCAAGCCGGCCGGCTTGAACCTCTACTTGATCGACTTCGACTTTGGACCACTTGGCGATTCGCTGAGTCGCTTTCCAGCTGAGCTGAGTCAGGTTGTAGGGCGTGATGCCGTCATTGCGTCTGATGTGGGGATCGGCCCCCTGTTCGATCAGCAGGCGAGCGATCTCCGCTCTCCCGTAGAGGGCGGCTGCATGAAGCGGACTGCTTGAGTCTTTAGCCTGCAGATCCACTTGGGCGTCCTGCTCCAGCAAATACGAAACCGCTTCGCCTCGTCCGTTGGAAGCGGCAAGGATTAGGGGAGTGATTCCCGTCTTTGGTTTTTGGGCGTCGATGTTGGCTCCCTTTTCAAGATGGAACTGGATGCGCTCTAGGTTACCGTCCGACGCCGCTTTCCAAAGGGAGCTTTTCGACGCTTCCGCTTTTTGGGCTGCTATTGAGATGCCGATAACAAAGGGCATGATTGCGAGAACGGCGAGGAGGCAGGGGACAAAGACGCGTTTGAACCGGTGAATCAGGAGCGACCTTAGCCCTCGTTTACGCCAAAGCATCGCCGTAAAGTAGCCGCTGAGCAGAATGAATAGCGGCATGCGAAAGCCGTGGGTGGCGCTCATGAACAATGCGAAAAGGATGGCCGAGGGGGATGGGTTATCGGCGGTGTTGGCGGGTACATAGGCGACCACTGCGTGCAGCGCGATCCCGAGGAGCATCGCGAAACCTCGCAATGCATCCAGGTCGTGGCGCCTGGCGTCGATTGGAGGAGGACCGTCCGTATCTTTGGGAGGGGTATTCATGCTTCGGTTCGAAGATCTTTCTTGAGGGGCTTGGCCTCTATTACGGATTGGCTCGGACTGAGGTTACTCGAAAAATTCCCAGAGACGCGGCAAGTGACGTTCAGATCGTTTTTTGTAACCTCAGGGTACCTCTTGAAGTTGGTTGGGTGAGTGTGGGCGATTGGGGTTTATTATGCGCATTTTTTCACTTTTCCGATTCTTAACGCCTCTTGCGATCTCCTGCCTTTATTTGCAGGCGGAAGAGAGCGCTTTGCCGGATATGGTGGAGAATGTATCGCTCTCGGTCAGGGACTTAAACGGAGAGGATCGCATGCCGTTTCGGATGAGCGGGGAGAAAGCTGCGGTGTTGCTCTTCGTAACGCAAGACTGTCCGATCTCGAATGCCTATGCGCCGGAGTACGCGCGCTTGAAAAATGAATACGATCCGAAGGGATTCAAGCTGACGCTGGTCTATGTCGATCCTGATGTTAGCGACGAAAGGATTCGCGAGCATATGAGCGACTTCAGTCTGAGCGCCTACCAAGCGATTGCGGATAGAGAGCATAGGCTGGTGGAGGAATTGGGAGCGACCGTCACTCCTGAAGCTGTAGTGGTATTGCCTGACGGGACGATTGCTTACCGGGGCCGCATCGACAACATGTACCCGGCTTTGGGACAACGACGACGGGTAATCACTGAAAAGGACCTGCGAAATGCCTTGGATTCCATAGGGGATGGCAGAGCCGTTTACGTTTCCCGGACTCGGGCTGTGGGTTGTTACGTGCCGAATTTGCCGTAAAACTATTGTATTCGTTATTATGAGACAAGTATTTCGATTTTGCCTTGCAGCTTTTCCCGCTTTAGCCGTCGCTTTGGGTGGGGGAGATAATGGGCATAAGCAGCAGCTTACGTTCAGCGAGCATGTCGCCCCGATCGTGTTCGAAAACTGTTCTTCCTGTCACAGACCCAAAGAAGCGGCGCCGTTTTCCTTATTGAATTACCGAGATGTTCAAAAACGTAGTGAACTTATCCTTACAGTGATCGAAGAACGTTACATGCCTCCTTGGCACGCGGAGTCGAAGGATTACACGTTTCAGGACCATCGAGGTCTGAGCGACGAGGAAATAGAGCTGATTGTCGAATGGGTGGATAGCGGCATGGCGGAGGGCGATCCTTCAAAGCTCCCGGAGCTGCCCGCTTTCACCGATAGTTGGCAGCTTGGCGAACCCGATTTGGTCGTTAGCATGAAGGAAGGCTACACCCTCTATGCAGAGGGTCCGGACATATATCGCAATTTTGTGATTCCGTTGAATCTAGGTGAGGACAAGTGGATTCAAGCGATCGAATTTAGGCCAGGAGCTCGCTCGATCGTGCATCATTCGCTTTTTTACTATGACACTGATGGCGAGGCGTTGAAGAGAGATAGGGCAGATCCGATCCCCGGGTTCGAGTCCATGGGACGCGGTCAGGAGAGGGATGGTTCGATCGGAGGTTGGGCGTTGGGAGGCAACCCAAGGAAGCTCCCCGAAGGACTGGCCTATTATTTGCCGCAAGAGGAGGACTTGATTCTGTCGACGCACTTTCATCCTTCCGGGAAGGAAGAAACCGAGGTATCGACCGTGGGATTCTATTTTGCGGACGAGCCGCCCTCGAAGCGATTTACGGGTATTCAACTGCCGCCCGCATTCGGCGCCCTGGCCGGCATCGACATCCCGGCGGGAGATGGCCACTACGCTAAGCGGGATTCTTTCGTCCTTCCAGTGGACGTGAAAGCGTTTGGGGTGAGCTCTCATGCGCACTACTTAGGAAAAAGCATGCGGATGACTGCGACCTTGCCCAACGGTGAACTGAAAGAGTTGATGTCGATTCCGGAGTGGGACTTTTCCTGGCAAGAGAACTATCGATATGAAGACTACGTTTCGCTTCCCGCTGGCACGAGACTCGATGCGGAAGTGGTCTGGGATAACTCGGAAGATAATATCCACAACCCTAACGTGCCGCCGAAACGCGTGACTTGGGGGAGGGAATCTTCTGATGAGATGGGAAGCGTGACCTTGCAGGTGATCCCGTCTGAGCAGAGCGATTTCAGAGAGTTGCGTCAGGCGCTGAGGGAGCATACGAGCGAGGCCCGAAAGTCTTCTCGAGACCGCTTGACGCAAAGCGGGGGACTGCGCGGCGAGATATTGAAACGAGCTCTCGAGCGATTCGATGAAGATGGGGATGGCGAACTCAATGATGCGGAACGCGAAGCTGCTATGGAAGCCTTGAGAGCTTTTCGGCGTCAAAGAGGACAATAGAACCTATCCCAATCATTGGGGAACAAGTCAGCACACAAGCTGGAGTTGCGAGATTCTAGAGTAGGGCCTGCAGGCTATGTTGCTCCCTCGTTCACGATGACTTGATCGCATGTCTCGAAATATCAGAACCCCAATCCTCAATCCGATCGGCCCGTTTACCACGTGGATGATCCTGGGTATCCTTTCGTGGCTACCTTTTGCTTCAAGCCAGGCTAAGGAACCTTACAATATCCTGTGGATCTGCGCGGAGGATTTGTCTCCATTTTTTGGATGCTATGGCCACCCGGAAGCAATCACGCCGCAGATTGACGCCTTCGCGTCGGAATCGACACTCTTCGAAGAAGCTCTGACGACTGCTCCGATTTGCGCTCCATCCAGATCCAGCCTCGCTACGGGAATGTACGCTCATTCGCTGGGAACGGCGCATTTGCGCTCCTCGGTCGAAATCCCGGAAACCATCAGGCCTCTTGCCCGGGTGTTCAAAGAGAACGGATATTGGACTGCTTTGACGGGGAAGACGGATTACAATTTTTCTGCGGAAGGTCTATTCGAATACGCGAAATGGGATAGGATTCCTTGGAGAAACTGTCCGGAAGGAAAGCCTTTCTTCGCCTTTTTAAACCTGGGCAAGACGCATGAGAGCACGGGAAATTTTGTTGATAGAGCGAATACCGTAACCGCCGATTTGAGTCCTTCAGAACGGCATGACCCTGAACGCACGGTCGTTCCTCCCTATTTCCCGAATACTCCGGAGATGAGAAGGCTTTGGGCTCGCTATCACGATATCGCAACCGTCTTCGACCGAGAGTTTGGCGACGTGATGGGCCAGCTTGAAAGAGATGGATTAGCCGAAAATACGATTGTATTTCTCTTCGCAGACCATGGTCACGGTACGCCACGCTATAAGAGATGGCTCAACCATACGGGGCTCCACGTTCCTTTGATTGTCCGTCACCCGGATAAAGCTGCGGCTAGGGTCGAGCGTCCTGTATCCATGATCGACCTACCTGCGACCGCTCTCGACCTAGCGGGAATTGCTGTTCCGGATAATTACGAAGGCAGTCCACTGAACCTGGATTCTACCGACGATCCTAAAGGGACTTGGCCCTTATTTGGAGCGAGAGATCGCGCTGACGACATGTATGAACTTTCTCGTTTGGTTTATGACGGCGAGTACCTTTATATTCGTCATTTTCAGCCTCATCTTTCGCCCCTTCAGGAAGGAATAATTTTTTCCGATCGGAAAGATTTTTTTCGCGAGTTGCGGAGAGCGCATAATGCTGGATTGGATACAGATTTTTCGCGGCGCTTGTGGGACGCGAAACCGGTGGAAGAGCTCTATCATATGCCTTCTGATCCTCAGGAATTGAGAAACCTCGCTAGCGATCCTAACTTTAGCGAAACGAAAGCTCAGCTGGCGAAGCAACTAAAGGAGCATTTGCTTCAGATACGCGATACTTCGTTTCTCCTCGAGCCAGAGCTTGAGCGACGCAGTCGGGCCGCCGGGTTAACGCGATACGAGCTTGGCCAGAGTAAGAAGCATTACGATTTGGATACAATCCTTCGGGCCGCTTGGGATGCAGGAGAGAGGGATCTCTCCCATTTGCTGAGCCAACCCGACTCTGCCGTTCGATTCTGGGCTTTGCAGAGCGGCTGGATCCATCGGGAGATGGCGCCTACCCTTTTGGTGCCCCTGTTGCAGGACGGAAATCCGCATGTTGAAATCACCGCTGCGGGTCTGCTTGCTGAAACGAGGGATGAAGTGCTCGAGCGCCAAGCCCACGATGTGTTTCGGCGCTATCTCAAGGCCGACGAGCCGAGACTATTCCTGTACAATGCGCGCACATTGGCGTTGGCTCCCAAAGGAACGGCGTCGAAGCTAGAACCCGAGCTTCGCAGGGCTCATAGAACCTTATTTAATCCCGACCCCAATGGAAAACGACCCTATCGTGACTTTAACTATTCATCCTTTGCGGGATGGGCGATTGAATGGAGTTTTATGAAATCGGGCCTCCCTCCGATTGAGAAATGACCGCGAAGGAGATGTCTTCGCAGACAGTGTCCGATAGATG
>JBCCZW010000126.1:0-8910 GCA_039186805.1 Verrucomicrobiota bacterium | reverse complement strand
CATCAGAAGTAGCCGACTGTATAGGTAATGCGATTGCACAGTGCTGCAGCTCAGTTAGGGGGCGTCATCTCGCCGTTGATAAACCAGGGCATGCCGATTTTGAGCGAAGTTCGCTCGGGAAGCCGTAGGTCTGAGGCCTGGGTTTCGTCTAGTTTCGGCTGAAAGGCGTTGGTGGCATAGCGCTCGACAGGGATGGCTTTCTGAAGCGTTGCGCGCCAGGTTTCGAGGTCTGATTCGGCTGGGATTTCCTGTATTGTATTTTTGAATATCGTGGCGATCTCTGAAGTCTCGACCTTGCCGTTCGAGTCATTGGATCCAGAGGGACTGCAGGCAAGGGTGCCCAGCAAGAGAGCTAGCAGGAGCGCGGTGCCGAGCGGTCGGATTTTGTTCATAGCGCGAGATTAAGCAGTGCCTATGCCAGGGCTCGCAGATGGCTTTTCGCGGAATCGATCAAGGCAGGGATGTAGTAGCCGCCTTCCAGCAAGGAGAGGATCGGGCAATCGATGGCGTTGCGAGTCTCTCTAGTCAGGTAGCCGAAGTCTTCGCTTTCGAGGGATAGTTCCGACATTGGGTCGAGCGTATGGGCATCAAAGCCGGTAGAGAGAATTAAGAGCTCGGCTTCGAAGGCCTTGATGGCGGGTAGAATGGTTTGGACAAAGGCGTGTTGGTAGCTTTGCAGACCAGCGCTCGCCGGCATTTCGATGGAAAGGTTTTGTCCTTTTGTTGCGGTTTCAAGGCTTCCGCGAGCCTCACCTGTGAATGGATAGTAAGGATGCTGGTGAAGGCTGATGAAGAGCAGTGAAGGGTCGTCTTGAGTGATCGAGTCGGTGCCATTTCCGTGGTGGGCGTCGATATCCAGAATAGCGATACGCTTCAGGTTGAAGCGTTCGCGCGCTCGATAGGCGGCAAAGGCGGCGAGATTTAAGAGGCAAAAACCCATGGCTCTGTCGGCTGAGGCGTGGTGGCTGGCGGGTCGTACCGCGGCGAAGACGCGCTTTTGTTCGGTGGTCAAAGCGCATTTGAGAGCCTCGGATACGGTGCCTGCTGCGGCCGCTAGAAGTTCGAAGGTGCTAGGGCCGATTCGCGTATCGGGCTCGTGGAAGTAGCTCTCATTGGCCTCAATGGATTTCGCAAGCTCGCTCCAGTAGTGAGGAGGGTGCGGTGGCCAAGCGTCTGTGTTGCGTAATGGTTTATCAATCGTCTGCAGTTCCCATGGACCCGCCTCTTCTTTGAGCGATGCGAGCAGTCGCGCGACGCGGGAGGGAGCTTCTGGGTGGTAGGGGTCATGCTCGATTTGGGAGCAAAGCGGTGTGGAGAAAACAGGGACGGTATTCATGGCCTGACTGCCTTGGCATTGTGCAAGCTTTGGGCCAATGATATGAGCAAAGTATCGGATGTCCTGGAAATCCTTCGCAGGTATTCCTTTTGGGAGGAGTCTTTAGCTCGTCACACGACGATCTATCCGGATGGGTTGGGCTCGGATTATTGGCCGATTCGGCGGTGGTCAGCAGTCGGCGAAGGAGTCTTTGGGGTTCTTTGGATTTGGCCGGACAACGGGTTTCATGGAGCCTGGTATTTGTTGTCGGCATGGGCCGCCGCCCAAAAGGGATACCAGGTGTATTTGCCTGAGCGAAGCGGGGCGGGGATTCATCCCAACCGGTCAGGTAGCTTTGCAGAGGAAGAGAAACGTTTGCTTAAGAAGTTGATCCGGGAATGGCATCCAGATTTGGAAGTCTTCGAGTGGCGACCGGTTTGGAAGGGTGACTTAGTCGATGAAGAGGGTTTGCGGGAGTTGCGAGCGCCTCTTGAGGAAGTGGATGCGCTGTTGGGGCATGAGGGTGTCGAGGAGGGGTTGATCTTGAGAAGGGTGACGGCTGAGTGGCGTGCCGAGGAGCTGGAAATTTAACATCGCTCGTTTCACTCGCTTGATCCCTACACTTCGTTTCGGTGCATGATCCAGCTGACGCTGGGCAGGTTTTTTGTAGAAATCAACATGCCGCCGCAGGCGATCCTGCCCCCGCTTTAGCGGGGATCTAGCGCAGCGATGTTAAGAACAATCAGTTAGTTTTGGAGTTTCGCTTCGAGCAGTGAGCCGAAGTAGAGCTTGTGAAACTGGATTTCCTGGAGCCCTGCATCGCTGATCCACTTTTCGATGACGCTCGCTGGGTGAGTGAGTCCGCCAGGGTTTTCGACGAGCATCATGAGGTCGAATAGGGCTTCGACAGGGTTATCGGGCTGGTTGGGTTCCGGTTCGAAAACGTCCAGGACGTAGAGGGATCCTCCGGGCGCGACTAATTGGGCGACCTTTTCCACAATTGATTGGGCGATGGTGGGTTCATAATCGTGGAGGACGTGTGAGAGGAAAATGCAATCGAAGCTAGAACCCGGGGCTAAGCCGAGTCCTTCGGCTTGGAGATTGCCCACGACACGTTCGACTCGGTCAAGCAAGCCTTTGCTGGCGAGGGTTTCTTCGGCTAAGGGTAATACCGCTTCGCGGTCGAGGAGGGTGATGTCGGCGTTTGGGAAATTTGTTGCCAGGTGAGCTGCGTAACCGCCGGCCCCTCCGCCCGCATCGAGGATTTTGATGGGTTTGTCTTCTGAGAGATTGATGTGGGTAAACACGCCGGGAGCGGCGAGGTCGGCTAAATCGTTTAGGGCGGTGAGGAAGAGTCGGATTTGATTTGGGTCGGTTTCCAGGCGTTCTGCGAAGGGGGTGAGGCCAGCCTTTTGGGTGGTGAGGGCGGCGCTGAGCTTTCCCCAAAGCTTATAGAAAAGGGCTTCTTTGTGAGCGACACGGGCGTAGCCGCCAGCTCCAGTTTGTACAAAAGAGCGGGAGATGTTGTTGTGGGCGTAGAGAGGCTCGTTGCCCTCAAGGGTTTTGGTCACGTAGCCATTGGCAGCCAGAGCGCGTAGAAGGCGCCGTGTCGAGGGTGGGGCCAGATTCGCTTTCTCCGCAATCGCAGAAGCAGGTGCCACTTCGTCCGAGAGAGCGTGAAAGACGCCGGTTTCGGCTCCGGCCATGAGAACGGCGGATTTCTGGTAAGCGGTGAGTTCGTCGTAAGGATCTATTTCCATGGGGGCGGTCGATTACATTGATTTTCGGAGAGCTCGGGCGGATTTGAAGAGAGACCAGAGAGAGGGTTTGGAGCGGTCGCGACGGCCTGCGAGATCGTCGAGAATGCGTTTGGCGGCTAGTTTGCCGGGCATACCGTGCACGCCGCCTCCGGGATGCGTTCCGGCGCCGCTGAGATAGATTCCGGGTATGTCAGTAGCGTAGCGACTTTGCCCGATACCGGGACGGAAACCGAAAAGCTGGTCGATGGTCATGTCGAGCTGGTTAGGATTCCCGGCGGGGTTGCCGGTGCGTTTTTCCCAATCGGAGGGACCTGTGATGCGTTTGGCGAGGATGGTGTCTTTGACGCCGGGGGAGAAGGTCGCGAAGGAATCGATGACCGCTTCCGCTACGGCCTCGTTGGCTTCGGGCCAGTTTTCTGAGCCGTCAATTTTTGCAGGAACGAAGGCTGAGAGCCAAAGGGTGGCTTGGCCTTCGGGGGCCATCGATGGATCGTCGGCGCTGGGAACGGCGGCCATCATCGGGTAGCGTTTGGGGAGGAGTCCGGCTCCGATTTTGCGGAAGTGTTCGTTGTAGTGGTCGGGGCCGTCCATGAGATAGTGTAGGGCTCCGGTGAACTCGGGAGCATCGCGGCTGAGCGTGGGCGGCTCGGAAAGGGCCAGGTCGACCTTGATCTCTCCGACGTTGTAGAGTCCGCTGTGGGCATTTCTGGCGGCGCGTTTGAAGGAGTCGCTTTTGAGGGATTCGGGAAGGAGGCCGCTGAGGCGGGAGATGTCGATGGTGGAAACCAGAATATCGGCGGAGAGCTTTTCGCCGTTCTCCAGTTCGACGGCTTGTAGCTTCGAGTTTTCAAATTCGACTTTCGCTACCCCGGAACCGCATTGGAGCGTACCTCCGGCGGCTTCTAGCGCCGAGACAAGCGAGTCAATAAGAGCTCCTGTACCGCCTTTCGGACGCGCTCCTTGGCCTTCGTGGGAGGAGCCCAACAGGCAGCCGAGGACACCGGTGCCGGGAATCCAGGGCGGCATTTGCGGGTGGGTACTGTAGGCGAGAGCCGCTCCGCGAAGGGTTTCATCTTGTATCCAGTGATTGATGACAACTGAGGCAGGCTGCAGGGTCGTCTGAATCATGATGTCCGTTTTCTCGTCCCCGGAGGCAGAGAGTACGTTTTGCATGGCGGTGGCTTCCGGCGTCTTTACGTGCTGGAAGGTGCCCATGACATCCATCAGAGCGCTGCTGAACTTCGAGTACTTGCTCCATTCCTCGGCTGATGGTTCGCCTCTTTTTTTGGCGATGGTAGCGGCCGCCTTTTGAGGGTCTCGCATCAGATGGATGCTTTCGGTCCCGACCATCGCGGAGAGCATGTGATCCTTGCGAATCCACTTGAGACCGTGCTTGGCGAGTTCGAGATCGCTGTCGATTTCGCTGTTGATGATACCTTCTAGCTCTAGGGCTCCGGTATTGATTTTGAAGCCGGGGAGCAGCTCTTCGGTCACAGTGCAGCCGCCGGGTCGGGCATGCTTTTCGACTACGGTGACCTCGTGGCCCGCTTTGGCTAAATAACAAGCGCAGACAAGGCCGTTGTGTCCGGCTCCGATGATGACGATGCGTGGCATTTTTCTAAATTTCCTTTTGGGCGCCTAGGGCGATTCGCTGTTTTCGGTGAGGCGTCGCCAGGGAAGCAGCTTTCTTTCCAGCCATCCGACGAGGAAGAAGAGGCCGATGCCTAGGGTCGCGAGGACACCGACGGCGGCGAAGAGGCCGTCGGTGCGGGTTTGATTGTTGTAGGCGAGCATGAGCTGGCCGAGACCGCTCCGGGCCCCGACCCACTCGCCGAAGACGGCAGCGATGACGGCGAGCGCCATGGCCACTCGGAATCCAGAGAAGACGGCGGGTAGGGCTGCGGGAAGGGCTGCGAAGAGGAGAAGCTGTCTTTTGGAAGCTTTGAAGGTCTTGAGTAGGTCGATGCATTCGCGGTCGATTTGACGGAGGCCATCGACGGTATTGACCGCCACGGGGAAGAAACAGATGAGGGCGACGACGATCAGTTTGGGCCAAATGGTGAAGCCTAACCAGAGGAGCAGGATAGGAGCGATTGCGGGGATAGGGACCATTTGCGACGCCACTAGCCAGGGGTAGCTTGCCCGCCTAACGAGCGAGGAGGCGTGCATCGCAACACCGAGCGAAAGTCCGCAGAGAGCTCCCATGGCGAAGCCGCCGGAGATGACGGATAGGGTTGAGATCGAGTGTTTGAGAAAGAGTTGAAGATTAGCGAAGAGGAAGGAGAGAACCGCAGTGGGACTGGGCAGTAGGAGGGGGTCGATATCGAAGCCACGCGTGTAGCCTTCCCACAGAGCAACGATACCTAGGCCAGTGGCAGTGGGCGGGAGGATTGCCTTGAGAGAGCTTCCTGACGATGAATTCTTCATCCGTCGCTTTCTTCGTTTAGATTCGTTTCCAGGAGACCGAGTAGCTTGGCCTTAAGATTCGAAACGTTTGGGTTCTGCGTCATGGAAATATGGTTACGCGGTCGAGGTAGGTCGACGCTTGCGCTTTCCAGGATTCGCCCGGGCCGAGAGCTCATCACATAGATCCGGTCGGAAAGGAAAAGGGCTTCGTCGACGTCGTGCGTAACGAAGAGGATGGCCGCTTTTCGGTCCCGCCAGATATCGGTGAGCCAGCGATGCATCGATAAGCGGGTGAGCGAGTCCAGTTTGCCAAAGGGTTCGTCCAGGACGTAGAGCGGACGGTCGACGAGAAAAGTCCGCAGTAGGGCGGCTCGTTGGCGCATGTCGCCGGAGAGTTGAGAGGGATAGTGGTTTTCGAAACCCTCGAGACCGAAGGCCTTGAATTGCCTCAGGGCTGCGGAACGCGCTTCTTTTTTGGATACGCCTTCGGTTTGCAGGCCGATGATGGCATTGTCGAGGACGGTCCGCCATTGGAACAGCAAGTCCTGCTGCGGCATGTATCCGACCTGGCCGAGAGTTTGGGCGGTTTCGCCCAGTAAAGAGACCTTTCCTGAAGAGGGACTGAGCAGTCCGCAAGCGAACTTAAGGAGGGTGGATTTGCCGCAGCCGCTGGGACCGAGAAGCGAAACGAACTCGCCGTGCTTCAGATCCAGATTGACGTCGAGGAGAGCGTCGGTGCCTTGCCGATCGCTCTCGTAGCGGTGGGACACGCCAGCCAATTCGAAGCAGGTGGCGAGCTCGTTCATTGGCTCGCGGTAAGTGAGGTGGCGCCTGGGTGGATGAAGTCCTCGACCTTTAGACTGCTGTAGTTGGGCAGACCGTTCTTCGCTAGCCAGTCGATGGTTTCTTGGATCTTCTTTTGATCGATTACGCCGAACTCTTGAGCTTCGTTCCGAAAGACGGGCAGTAGGACTTCAAAGAAAGGTCTGGCTGTTTCGGTGGTATAGCTATCGACGGATTCCGCAAAGAGGCTCAAGGCCTCCTCTGGATTGGCCATGAGCTGCTGGTAGCTTGCCTTCGTGATTTCGATAAAAGAAGCGATGGCTTCTTGGCGGCTTTCCAGAGTCGATCGATTGGAAAAGGCTACGAGCTCGGGATAGGCGGGCACGCCGTGCTCGAAGCTCTTCAAGACGACGGGCGTTTTGCGTTGGGCGTATTGCAAGGCGTCTGAGCTCCAGAAACCCAGGGCAGCGTCGACTTGGCCGGCGCTGAGGGCTTGGATGACGTTGAAGCCCATATTCAAAGTTTCCATTTTCGAAGAGTCGCCGCCGGCGTGGTTCAGCATGGCTTTGACTATGATCTCGTCGCCAATCAATCCCGTGGTGGCTACCGTTTTACCCTCCAAATCCAGAGGCTGGGTGATGCCGGATTCGGGCGAGGCGATGACTGCGCTGAGAGGGGTCTGAACGAGCGCGAATAGCAGTTTTACGGGACGCTCCTCGACTCTCAGGTAGAAATAATCCAGTAAAGGCGCCAAGCCGACATCGGCTTGTCCGGCTGCCAGGAGGCGAATGGTGTCGGAAGTGGATGAGGGTGACCTGAGCTCTATTTCTAGCCCGGCCTTTTCGTAATCGCCGCGGGCTTGGGCAGCGTAGAAACCTGCATGAATGGGTCCGGGTAGGAAATCCAGGATGACCACGATGCGCTCGCGTTCTTGGTCTTGGGACTTTGGGCTGCAGCTGGTTAAAAGCGCTGCAAGCAATAGAAAGAAAGAGTATTTGAAAATCTGATACATTGGGTCTAGTCTTTCCTCCAATTGCGCCAAACCGTGTAGCGGGTTTGGCTCATTTCTTCCAAGGTGTAGCCGAGACCCTCGCGACCGACGCCGCTCATTTTGACTCCGCCGAAAGGTACGATGTAGGGCCGGTAATTTCCGGTGCCGTTGAGCACTACGCCTCCCGCTTCCAACTGCTCGGCGACGCTTTCTGCTCTTTCCCAATCTTGACTGAAGACGCTTCCTGAGAGCCCGTAGCAGGATTGGTTGGCGATTTCGATCGCTTCCGAGTCTTCGTCGAAAGGAATCAAAGGAAGGACCGGGCCGAAGATCTCGTCGTCGCTGGCTACGTCGGCAGTTTTAGGGACTTCTCCGACGAGAAGCGGCGTCAAAAAAGCGCTGTCCGGTTCAAGCTTTCCGTGCAGGAGTTTGCCGCCTTGTTCGAGGATGCGTTTCGTTTGGGACGCGACTCGTTGAGCAGAAGGGGGATCGATCAGGGGACCCAGTTGGCTGGCAGGATCCAAGGGATCTCCGATAGCGAGTTTAGAAAGCTTCTCAGTGAGCCGCTCTGCTAGCCCTTCGTGTAGAGATCGGTGAACGATGATGCGCTTGTTAGAGGCGCAGGTCTGGCCATTCATGAGGGTGCGGCCGTAGACGATTTGAGCAGCGGCAAGATCGAGATCGGCATCCTCCAGCAGGATTGCGGGATCGTTTCCTCCGAGCTCTAGGTGGAGTCGGGGCAGGTGAGGGGCGGAGTTGGCGGCCACGGCTATTCCAGCGGCGGTGGATCCGGTGAGGCTGATCAGATCGACCCCCGGCGAGCTGGTGAGGGCTTGGCCGAGATCGGCGTATCCATGTAAGCATTGCAGGACGTTTTTGGGGATGCCGCCTTGGTGGAGGCAGTCTGTCATCATCTGGACGACCAATGGGGTTTGCGGAGGGGATTTGACGATTACCGCGTTGCCCATGGCGAGGGCTGCTGCGGCTTTTTCGATGTAGAGTTCTACGGGGAAATTGAAAGGGAGGATGGCGACGACGACACCATAGGGGACGCGACGGGAAACGATATGGTCGCGTTTCAGGGCCGGCGAGAAATCGGTCTGAATGGTCTCGGGTTGGTAGGCATTGGCGGATTCGGCGATTTTGCGGAGAAACTCGATGGTGATTCGAACTTCGAATTGGGATTGCGGTAGGATCTTACCGCTTTCTTCAGCGAGCAGATGCGCAAGGTCATCACTTCGGGTTTCCATGACGGCAGCGCTTTCTAGAAGCCGCTGGCAGCGCTCTTGGGTGGGAAGGGCCTTCCAATCAGCT
This sequence comes from Verrucomicrobiota bacterium, assembly GCA_039186805.1. Classification (GTDB taxonomy): domain Bacteria; phylum Verrucomicrobiota; class Verrucomicrobiia; order Opitutales; family Opitutaceae; genus JBCCZW01. Next base: position 341 of record JBCCZW010000126.1, on the reverse strand, counting down.
TGGGCTGCCTTGGCTCGTTTTATACTCTCTGGTACCGATTCGACGTGCGTCGCTGAGATTTCGCCAATGACGCGTTTAGTGGCGGGAGCATAGCTGACGATCGTATCGGAGTTCATTTGGCGGGGGAATCGGTTTGGGTCAGCAGCGTCTTCAAATCTGGAGCTGGTGTTCGAACATGCGTCCAAAGTGGATGATCCGGTGAAACCTTCTTTCTGATTCGGTTGATTCGACTGTGAACTTGCTCTGAAAGCTGTTTTGCATCCAAATGCTCGATACGGTTTTCTAAGACTTTCCGTTCCCCTCCGACGTAGACCTCTTTGAGGTTGCGCAGGCTGCAGGCT
>JBCCZW010000125.1:0-8920 GCA_039186805.1 Verrucomicrobiota bacterium | reverse complement strand
GCAAGTGCCGATGGTCCCAACGCGGGCGGAATCTGCGGATTCTTCGATATCGAGGAAATCGATGATGGATTCGGTGTCGGAGGCCACCATCTGGTTGGTGGTAGAAATGTTTAGTTCCAAGGCTCTCTGCATTTCGCTTTCAGAGCGCTGAGTAGGGTGGCAGGCGAATGAACCGTCCCGGTAGAAGAGGTGGGGGAGTACGGTTAGGTAGCCCTTGGAGGCGAAGCGACGACACATTTGGTAGAGTTCTTCGCGGGGTCCGAAGATGTCCATAAAGAAAATGACGCAGGGGAATGGACCGTCGCCCTCGGGTTTCGTGATGAAAGTGGGGATGTCGCCTTCGCCAGAGGGGATGCTTGCGGTGTATTCGTCGCCGGTTGGGGAGCTTTGCATGAGCGTGGTTGTGAGGATAGGGTGGGGATGTTGGTAGAGCCCGGGGGAATGTCAATTTAGCTTGTAAGCGATCTCCAACTTCGCGGCATGAATTGAGTTGCCATGCTCTTGGTTGGCGTAATGGGTGTTTTGTCGTGGAAACGGAATCAGGAACCGCGTTTATTTTGGCTTCGGCCTCGCCTCGGAGAAAATTGCTTTTGGAGCGGATTGGGGCTCGATTCGAAATATCGCCAGCCGATGTGGAGGAGCACGAGGAGGGGCATGAGGACCCGGAAGCGATGGTCCGCTACAACGCAGAGTTAAAAGCGGCTTGGGTAGCGGAGCGGAATCGCGAGCGGTTTGTTTTAGGTTCCGACACGACGGTGCATATCGATGGTCGGGTTTTGGCGAAGCCTGCGGACCTCGATGACGCGCGGAGAATGTTGAAGACCTTGTCGGGTCGTACCCATTTTGTGTATACTGGTTTTTCTCTTCAGAATGCGGCTCGAGGAATCAAGGAGACTCATGGAGTGAGAAGCGAAGTGACGTTTAATCTGCTGGATGATGAGATGATCACGCGGTATTTTGAAATCGTGAATCCGCTCGACAAGGCGGGGGCTTATGGGATCCAAGAGGGAACGGAGATCATTATAAAGAGTTTCGCGGGTTCGCATTCCAATATCATGGGTTTGCCGCTTGATGAGACGAAGGCGGTTTTGGATAAGTTTGGGTTGGTTTAGTAGGGACGAAGTGTGTCGGAAGTTTGTCGATTGTAGGTGTCCTTTCCTTCGAAACCGCCGAGTTGAGGGATTGGTTTGCCGGGACTGGGTAACAGCTGTTTGGTTGAGTCTATTAGTTTTCTAATTACCCCATTATGAAATACGTTTATTCTCTTCTTGTTGTGTTGGTTGCCGCCTTTTTTCTTGTCGCTGCCAAAGGTAAGGCGAATGAGGAAGCCAAGGTGGCAAAGGCGATGGAAGCCGCGGCTGATGCTTGGATCAAGACGCTCGACGAAGCGCAAATGGAGAAAGCCTTGATGGCGTTTGACGACAAGGAGCGCTTCAATTGGGCGTACGTGCCGAGGGAGCGTGAAGGGTTGACTCTAAAGGCGATGTCGGAGGAGCAGCGCGGTCTGGCGAGAGCTTTGCTGGCTTCAGCTTTGAGCGAGCGGGGACTTTGGAAGGCGGAGACGATTATCGAATTGGAGCGGGTGCTACAGGAAATCGAGGGGCCGGATCGGCGTTTTATAAGGGATCCTGAGAATTACTATTTTTCCATTTTTGGGACGCCGGGTAACGAGGATGCTTGGGGGTGGCGTTTTGAGGGGCATCACTGCTCGATGAATTTCACCGTGGTAGGTGGGAAGCTCCTGGCGGACGGTCCGCGTTTCATGGGTTCGAATCCGGCGGAAGTCACTTTTGGCGACTTGAAGGGAGTACGCGTTTTAGGCGAAGAGGAGGATTTAGGAAGAGCGTTGCTCAAGGCTTTGGATGAATCGCAACGGGCAAGGGCGATTTTTAGGAAAGAAGCGTATCGCGACATTCTTACAAAGACCGATCGTAAAGTGGACCCTATGAAACCAGAGGGCATACAGGCTTCGGAATTTAATGAACAGCAGGTAGGTATGCTCGTGTCGCTGATTAGTGAATACGTTGCGACAATGCCGGAAGACCTGGCCAAAGAACGTATGGCTAAGCTAAAGGAGGCGGGACTGAACGAGGTTTGGTTCGGCTGGGCGGGCGGAACGGAGCCGGGTCAGGGGCATTACTATCGGGTGCAGGGGCCTACCTTCTTGATCGAATATGATAACGTTCAGAACAAGGCGAAGCACGTGCATAGCGTTTGGCGAGATTTTGAAGGGGATTTTGGAAGGGATTTATTGAGGGAGCATTATGAGGCGCATCGGCACTGAGATTTCGCGGAGCTAAATCGAGGTCGGAAGTCAGAGGTCGGAGAAAGCTGCGGACTTCTGATCTCAGACATCTGAGCTCTGAGTCTTGGCTGGGCTTGATTTTTCGGGGGAGGGTCGCAGATTGGCGGCATGTCTTATCAGCCATCGGATGAAATTTTGCAAAAGTACGCGGATGTAATGATCAATTTCGCGTTGAATAGCGGTGAAGGGGTTAAGCCGGGGGAAGTGGTACAGCTGAGGGTACCTGAGGTGGCTAAGCCGTTTTTGGTGGCATTGAGACGCGAGGTTTTGAAGGCAGGGGCCCACCCGATTGTTTTCTTCACTCCTGATGGGATGGATCGCGAATTCTTTGAGTTGGCGAATGAGGAGCAGCTTTCGTTTTTCCCTGAGAAGTATATGAAGGGTACGGTTGATCAGATCGACCATACCGTGGCGATCTTGGCCGACGTCGATAAACATGAACTCGACGGGATCGATACGAAGAAGATCATGGCGCGTCAGAAGTCGATGAAGCCTTACATGGACTGGCGCCGCGAGAAGGAGAATGCGGGCAAATACACGTGGACGCTTTCGATGTATGCGACTCAAGCGATGGCGGACGAAGTCGGGATGTCCTTAGAAGATTATTGGGGCGAGATCATCACTGCGTGCTACTTGGATGATCCGGCTCCAGCGGAAAAGTGGAAAGCTCTCTACGAAAAGCTTTACGCGATTAAGGACACGCTGGATGCGATGCCGATCGAGAAGCTCCACATCGAGGCTGAGAACACCGATCTTTGGGTTCAATTGGGCGACAATCGCAAATGGCTGGGCGGCTCTGGTCGGAATATTCCGAGTTTCGAGTTGTTTATTTCGCCCGATTGGCGTGGGACTCAGGGCAAGATCCAGTTTACGGAACCGCTCTATCGTTATGGTTCCTTGATCGAAAATGCGTATTTGGAATTTGAGGACGGTTTAGCGACGACAGCGACCGCGACTAAAGGCGAGGATCTTTTAAAGGAGATGGTGGCCGTCGAGAATGCGAATAAGGTGGGCGAGTTTTCGCTGACGGATCGTCGATTCTCGCGCATCACTAAGTTTATGGGCGAGACGCTCTACGATGAGAATGTGGGTGGCTCTAATGGAAACACGCACATCGCGGTGGGCGCGGCTTATCGCGATTCGTATACGGGCGATCCTTCGACGGTCAGCGAGGAGGAGTGGGAAGCCATGGGTTACAACAACTCGGTGGTGCACACCGATATCGTGGCGACCTCGAACCGGAAGGTGACGGCTGTGCTGAAGGATGGATCTGAGACGGTGATCTATCAGGATGGAGAGTTTCAGGTATAAGGGCTGATCTGGAGTGATCCTACTTCTGCGCGGAGGACCGAGCCGGCCCTCCCTACCTTTTTATAGACGATGAGTGAATTTGAAAGACTGGGCGTATCCAAGAAACTGGTGCAGCGTTTGGGTGAATTGGAGATTGAGACTCCGACTGAAGTGCAGGAGCAGGCGATCCCGTTTTTGCTGGAGGACGGCTCTGACTTTGTGTGCCAGGCTCAGACGGGGACAGGGAAGACTGCGGCTTTTGGATTGCCTTTGCTCATGAAGGTGAATCCGGAGGATGGACGACCTCAGGCTTTGATCCTAGCGCCTACTCGCGAATTGGTTCAGCAGATCGCGAAACAGATTTTTCGGTTCACGAAGCATTTTGGGCGTGTATTCGCGGAGCCGATCTTCGGGGGTGGACCGATCGACGAACAGAAGACTGCTTTGAAGCGGAAGACGCATATCATCGTGGCGACGCCGGGTAGATTGATGGATCTCATCGAAGCGGATGCGATCGACCTCTCTCAGGTAAAGCATGTGGTTTTGGACGAGGCGGATGAGATGCTGAGTATGGGCTGGAAGGAGGCGCTGAACTCGATTATCATTCATCTGAGAAATCGCGACGCGATGTGGTTGTTTTCCGCGACAATTCCGAAAGGTATCCAGGACATAATTACGAATTATATGTCGCACAACTGCCGCCAAGTTAGAATCGATAAGGAGAATGTGGTGAATCGAGCGATCTCGCATCAATGCATCTTGTGCGATATTGAGGATAAGGTTCACAAGATCGTTGAGTTCCTCGATGGACAGGATGAGGCTCAAGGGTTAGTTTTCTGTCGGACTAAGGCGGGAGCGATCAATCTGGCGAAGGACTTGGACGGAGAGGGCTTCGATGCGGCGGATCTGCAGGGGGACCTTTCGCAGAAGGACCGTGAAAAAGTGATGCGCTCGTTTAAGAAAAAGCGTATTCAGGTTTTGGTGGCGACTGATGTGGCGGCCAGAGGCATCGACGTGCAGGATCTGGGTTTCGTGATCCATCACCAATTGCCCGAGCAGACTGAGCAGTATATTCATCGTTCGGGGCGAACTGCGAGGGCGGGCAAGAGTGGGGTGTCTCTGGCGTTGATTGCGGGGCGTGACCGAAAACGAATGAGGGAGTTGGAGAAGGAATTGGGGATTAGTTTTGATTTGATTGGGTAGATTTTTGATACGCGGAGAGCGCGAAGGGGTCATCGAGCTTACGCTCGATGCTACATTTATGTTCTGTGCTGGTTGGCTTTTAATCGAAGATCTTTTCGCCAGAAGGGGTGAAGTACTGGGAGCGGATTTGCGCGTGGAGGGATTCGTTTTCGAGGTCGGCGTCGGAAATTTTTAGGGCCTGCATCTCGTGTATTAAGAATTCGAATATGCGTGGGTCTATTTCGCCGTTTTGGATCATCCCGATTTGTTTGGCTCTTGGCGCGGCGGGGTAGCAAAGGTTCCAGTCGAATTCATGGGCATTACTGAGGGCGGCTAGGATGCCAATGATCTGGCTGTAATCGACCATGGCCATGAGCATGTCGTCCCGGTATGGGATCTTTCGCTGTTTACCTGATTCGTCCTCGAAGTAACGATGAGTGAGTTGGGTGGCGCCATCGAGGGCATCTGGGTAGCTGGGGTTATCGGCGAAGTTGAGGGATTGGTTCCACCAGATATGGTCTTTGGCGAGCGCGGCGGCCTCGGCTATAAGTTCTGCTTTGTAGTCGGGTTCGAAGTCGTCTTCGGAGGTATAGATGATGGCGCCGGTCATAGTCGGAGGTCAGAGGTCTGATGTCGGAGGTCAGTTAGGTCTAAGGTGATGGAATCAGGGGGCAGGTGTCTGATATCAGAGGTCAGTGTTGGTACTTGTTTTTGGACTTTGGGGTTGTGGGAGGCGGTGTCGAGGATAGGTTTTCGCTTGTGCTGAGGATTTCGAATACGGTGAGGGTTCCGATGGAGGAGATCGAAATGAAGGCGATCTTGGCTCAAGGTTCGGGAGGGCAGCATGTGAACAAGGTTTCGACTGCTATTCAGCTTTTTTTCGATATCCGGGCGTCTTCGTTGCCCGAAAGAGTGAAAGAGCGGTTACTGGGAATGTCGGATCATCGTTTGACGAGTGAGGGCGTGGTGGTGATTAAGTCTCAAGAGGCGCGGTCGCAAGAGGCGAACCGAGAAGCGGCTTTGGAGCGTTTGAGGGCTTTGCTTAAGAGCGCTTGCGTGGCGCCGAAGAAGCGCAAAGCTACGAAGCCCACAAAAGGATCTAAGGAGAAGCGTTTGAGGGGGAAGCATCTCCGAAGTCGCGCGAAAGAAGCGAGGCGGCGCGTGCGCGAAGATTAGTAGAACAGGAAAGGGAGTTCTCACATTTCAACTATAGAATTCCCTCTATATGAAACTTACCTTATTCGTCTTCTCGATTGCCCTTGCATGCTTCTGTGGATCTTCGCTGGAAGCTCGTCAGCCTAATGTAGTGGTCATTTTGACGGATGATCAGGGTTGGGGAGATTTGAGCGCGAATGGGAATACCAATCTGGAGACGCCGCGGATCGACTCTTTGGCGGCGGAAGGGTTGAGAATGGAGAACTTTTACGTGTGCCCCGTTTGCGCTCCCACGCGCGCGGAGTTTTTGACGGGACGCTATTATTCGCGTACCGGAGTGAGTGGGGTGAGTACGGGGCAGGAAAGGTTGAATACGGATGAAACGACGATTGCGGATGTGTTCCAGAATAATGGATACGCAACGGGCGCTTTTGGGAAATGGCACAACGGAACTCAATCGCCTTATCATCCATTGGATCGCGGTTTTGATGAGTATTATGGATTTACCTCGGGGCATTGGGGGCACTACTTCAGTCCTTTGATTGATGACAATGGCATGATCGTAAGAGGCGAAGGTTTTGTGGTGGATGACTTTACGAATAGAGCCATCGATTTCATAGAAAGGAATAAAGACGCGCCTTTCTTTTGCTATATTCCTCTGAACACGCCGCACTCGCCGATGATGGTGCCGGATCGCTTCTATGAGAAGTTTAAAGACTTTGAACCCGGAATGACCTATCGGGAACCTAAGAGGGAAGATCTCCTGATGACGCGAGCCGCCCTGGCGCTTTGCGAGAACATCGATTGGAATGTGGGGCGTTTGTTGGATCGGATCGACGCGTTAGGACTTCGAGAGAATACGATCGTAATCTTCTTTTGCGATAATGGACCGAACTCGGCTCGGTGGAATGGGGGAATGAAGGGGAGAAAGGGTTCCGCGGACGAAGGAGGGGTGCGCTCGCCGTTCTTTCTGAGGTGGCCGGACCGTATTCAGAAAGGGGTGACGATTTGGGAAATAGGTGGGGCGTTCGATTTGATGCCGAGTCTGGCAGAAGCTTGCGGGTTAGAGCTGGAGACGAATTATGGGCTGGACGGGCGGAGTTTGCTTCCGCTTTGGGAAGGTGGCGAGTTGGCGTGGAACGACCGCTCGATTTACACGGTGCGGAGGGGCGAGGTGAGCGTACGGACTCAGAAGTTTCGCTTGGATGTAACCGGGGCGCTCTTTGATATCGAGAATGATCGAGGTCAGCGGAAGGATGTCTCTCAGGCGCTCCTTGAAGTAACGGCTCGTTTGAGGGAGGAGGCTTTGGCGTTTCGAAAGGAGGTCAGAGAGGATTTCGAGAAGTATTCAGAACGTCCTTACACAATTGGGTTTGGTCACAATTCGACCTTGCCAGCTCGAGATGGGGTGCCGCACGGGAATATAATCAGGAGTTCAAAAGCTCCTAACAATTCGTTTTTCAAGAATTGGACTGATTTGGGGGATTCAATCACTTGGGAAATCGAGGTGGCAGAGGCCGGAGACTATGAGGCGAGACTTTGGTATAAGTGCGCTGAGGGGAACGAAGGTGTCCGTTTGAGACTGGGACCCGATGGAGGGGATTCGGTTGTAGCGAAAGTTGTGGAGGTGTTTGATCCCCCTTTGTATGCCAAGCCGAAGGAGCGAGTGCTGAAATCTCATTACTTTGTTAAGGATTTTGTTGAGTTGGAAATGGGGAGCGTAGCATTGGAGAAAGGGAGAGCTTTGTTGCGGCTATCTGCGACTGAGTTGGTGGGGAATGGAGCGGTGGATGTGCATTCAGTGGTTTTGAAGAAGGTGGATTAGAGTAGGCTTCGAACCTGCTAATGCAGAATCTCCAAGGAATTGCGGAAAGACTCGCGTTGGATGATGGCTACAAAGAGTTCGGTTTTGGCTGTGGCGGCTACGAGGTCTTTTTTACTTTTCGAAAGTGGATTTCCATGCTGCAAATTCGCGTTTCATCGCTTCAAAGCGTTCTGGAAAATCGGCCGAGAGATCTTTGGTTTCGGAAGCGTCTTCTTCGATGTTAAAAAGGAAGCTGTTCGCTTTGTGATTTACCAGCTTCCAAGGGAAATCGAACATCGCGCTGCTCTTACCGAACTCATTGTATAGGGTTCTTTGCGGGTTGCCCGTTTTCTGTCCGCTCCAGTATTGGACGACGCTGATTCCATCCATCGAATGGTGCACGGGTTCTCCGGCCAAGCGAAGGAAACTCGGCGATAGGTCGATGAGATGGCTCACAAGCTCGTGGTCTACCGAACCGCGCCGACTGGCGTCAACCCCGGCGGGCCAATGCAGAATGAATGGGGAACGAATACCGCCTTCATAGCTGCTCAGCTTAAAGTAGCGGTAGGGAGTATTGGATACGTTGGCCCAATCACGGCCGTAAGCTTGAAAGGTGGTTTCATCGCCCGGCAATTCGCTCCCCGAAATGCTGACGGGGCGTCCCTCGCGCGTAATCGCCTCGCCGCCGAGGCAACCGACCGCGTTGCTGTGCCCAATCGTTTCGGTGGAATCCGCGCCATTGTCGGTCATGAAGCATATGAGTGTGTTTTCCAATTGCCCTGTATCCTCAAGGGCCTTGATCACCTGCCCAATCCCCCGATCCATGCAGTCGACCATGGCCGCATAGACCGCCATGCGGCGCGCATTCAATTTCTGATCGACTTCTGCCCAGGCTTGGTGACTTGGTTTGGAAAAAACGGCCCCTTTGGGGAGCACGCCTATGGCTTTCATTTTCTCGAAACGAGACCGGCGAATTTCCGCGAAGCTCTTTTCTTGATAGTAGGCTTCGTACTTGGCGATGTCCTCTGGTAAAGCGTGGAGCGGCCAGTGAGGGGCCGTGTAGGCAAGGTAGAGAAAGAAGGGAGATTCTGAATACGAACGCGCATGGTTTCGTATGTTTGTCTGAGCGTCATCGCTGATCGCATCGGTTAGGTAAAAATCATCCCCAATTTCGTCCGAGGCAG
>JBCCZW010000124.1:0-8970 GCA_039186805.1 Verrucomicrobiota bacterium | reverse complement strand
TCCACGAAGGAAAGCATTTGGGGGCGGGGATTTCTCATTTTGTCGAGCACTTGCTTTTCAAGGGCACTGAGAAGCGCGAAGGAAAGCGTATTTCTGAGGAGATTCAGGAAGCGGGCGGCTATATCAATGCGTATACGACTTTTGATCGGACGGTTTACTACATCGACGCGCCTTCGGAAAATGTGGACGCGGCGCTCGATGTTTTGAGCGATGCGGTCTTTTGCTCTAATTTTCCTGCCGAGGAGGTAGATAAGGAGCGGGATGTAATCCTCCATGAGATTGACATGGGAGAGGACGACCCCGAGGTGAAGCTTTCTCACGCTTTGTTCGATACCGCGTTTCGAAAGCATCCGTATAGGTATCCTATTATTGGTTACAGAGAGCTATTCGAAAAGCTGAGTCGCGAGGATCTGTTGGAGTATTATGGTAAGCGTTATGCGCCGAATAACTGCGTTTTGGTGGTGTCGGGAAATTTCGAGTCGGATTCGATTCGGGAATCGATCGAGAAGTACTATGGGAGCTTTGAACGTAAGGCTCTCGAAGAAATTTACTTGCCGAATGAGCCGAAGCAGCTGGCGTTGCGTCGAAGAGAACTAAGAGAAGATGTACAGGTTTCTCGCGTCGGTCTGGGCTTTCAATCGCCGGGCTTGACGAATGAAGATACGCCGGCGCTGGATGCGCTCTCTATGGTTCTGGGAAATGGGAGCAGCAGTATGCTGAACCAAAAGCTGCGAGAGGAGCTGGAGTTGGTCCATAGCGTAGACGCGTCGAATTGGACTCCTGGTTCTATGGGAGTCTTCTATATCGCGATGGTGGCGGATCCTGATAAGATGGATACAGCTATCGAAGCCCTTAGAAAATACGTGAGCGAACTGCGTGACGATGATTTTTCTCAAGCGGCCGTGAATAAGGCAGTGCGTCAGCTTTTGATGGGCGAGATCAATTCGAGGAAGACGGTCAGTGGTCAGGCCTCGCGATTGGGATCTGCCGAAGTGGTTGTGGGCGATATCGGTTATGCGAGCTCCTACTTAGAGAGAGTATCGAAGATCACTGCGGCTGACTTGCACCGTGTACTCAAGAAATGGTTACGTGATGATCGACTGACTGTCTTGACAATGGAGCCGAAGGAGGCTGCTGAGAAGAGGGAATCGGTTTCTGAGGGAGATTTGACAGAGCAGGACTTTGCGGAATTCAAGCAGGAGAATGGTAGTTCTTTGCTGATGCGGAGGAACGATCGCTTGCCGAATGTCCACATCCGCATGGTGTTCGAGGCGGGTTCGCTTTTTGAAGAGGAAGGGCAGCAGGGTCTAACCTCGATGCTGTCGACGATGTTGACGAAGGACACCGAGAAGCGCGATCGTTCTGAAGTTGCGTTTGCGATCGAGAGCGTTGGGGGAAGCTTCTATGACTTTTCCGGCAACAACAGCCTGGGTTTAGCGATTGAGGTGATGCCTTCGGATCTTGATCTGGCGTTGGATGTTTTAGAAGAGGCGACTTTGCGTCCGAGTTTTTCAGAAGGGACTTTTCAGTTAGAAAAGAGCGCCCATTTGTCGGGGATAAAGGAGCAACTCGACGATGTTGTTTCTGCAGGTCGACGTTTGTTGCGGGAAAAGTTCTTTGGCGATCATCCTTTCCGTTTGGGAGGATCCGGCTCCTTAGAGACGGTAGAGCCGCTGGATGTTGAAGCGGTGGCTTCGTTTTGGAAGAAGATTTTTGTTTCGGAGAATGTGTCGCTGGCTGTTTCCGGCAACTATGAAGAAGCGCTTTTGCGTCCGAAGTTAGAAGCCTTTCTGGCTAAGATTCCTACAGGTAGCTTGCTTGCTAGGCAGTATGTATTTGAGAAACCGTTACAAGTTGGCGCTCATCGCGAGAAGATGGAGCGGCAGCAGGCGGTCGTTTTTCATGCTTATCCGGGACATGGTTTGCGTGACGATGATTTTTATGTCTCTGAGGTTGCGGATGAGCTATTCAGTGGAATGTCGAGCCGACTCTTCGAGCGAGTGCGGGATGAATTGGGCCTGGCCTATTTTGTCCGTTCCTCGCGTATCATCGGCTTAGATACGGCGATGTTCTATTTTTATGCGGGAACCTCAGAGGATGGCTATGAGGCTGTGATCGATGAACTTGAGAAAGAGGTCGCTCGCGTGGCGAGGGGAGAGGTTTCGGATGAGGAATTGAAGCGTTGCAAGACGCGCCTTAAAGCGGCCCGCCGGATGAGTATGCAGACGAATGGGGCTTGCGCGGGACAGGCGGCTATGAATGTCGCTTATGGATTAACTGCGAATGACTGGCGGAATTACGATGGTCGGATAGAGGGCGTGACAGCGGCTGACTTGCAGCGATTCGCTCAAGAGAACTTGAGCGAGGGAAATCGAGTCGAGTTGGTGGTGGGAGCAATCGGCGAGTAGTGGCTAGATATTGATTCTCCTTGAACGCGCGTCTGCCTTTTTGCACGGCGCGTTTTTCGTATTTGAGCGTATCCAGATTTCTGAAACGAGTTGGGTCTTAGGTAAAAAAGGCCAGGCCGTTGAGGGAACGGCCTGGCAGGTGTGGGTGTGTTGTGTGTGTGGGTTGGGAAGTGTTAAAATATATTCTGAAAGCTATTGCGCATCTGCGGAAATTTCAAGCGTTTCTTGGAAAGCCTGTCTCTGGCGCGTGGCAAGTGGAGGTTTTTGAGGGGCGCGGGACGATGAATGTCCTAGGGGAAGAGGGATAGTAAACGCTAGGGCGTTTGAGGAGTCTCACCTTTCTCAAATTTTTCTTTGACAGGATCGATTTGAAGTTATCTAAATAGTGTTCATGAACACATTATCGAAATCTCTTACTGCGCGGCAGGCGGAAGTCCTGGAGTTTGCGCGTGAGACGAGGCGGTTGCGGGGAGCAATGCCTTCGACACGGGAGATTCAGCGGCACTTTGGCTTTAAAAGCCAGACGGCGGCGGTAAACCATTTGAAGGCTTTGGAAAGAAAAGGGTACCTAAGGAGGATTCCTGGCGATCTGATGGAGGTGGACGTGGCGAAGTTTTCTGGAGTGCCTGTGTTGGGGACGATTCCAGCGGGAATGCCTGTTGAGGCGTTTGCGGATGAGGCGGAAGGCGAGTTGGGAATCGATCCTCGCGAGTTGGGTGTGGGCAGTGGGGGCAGGACTTTTGCTCTTAAGGTTCGGGGAGACTCGATGATCGGAGCTCATATTCAGGAAGGAGACGTTGTCGTGCTGGAATTCAAAGAGCCAAGGGATGGGGATGTCGTGGCGGCTTTGATTGATGGCGAGACGACGCTTAAGCGTTTCTTGTTCAAGGATGGGAGACCTTACCTGAAAGCTGAGAACCCAAATTACCCTGATCTGGTTCCTTTGTTGGAACTGGTCGTTCAAGGGGTGGTGATCGCGTTGGTGAGGAGGTCGTTCTAGCAGATGTCAGAGATTGCTGGACAGACTTGGTTTCCCGCGAGGTTCGCTCGATCGTCGATGCTTCTCCTCGAGTCTGAAAGGGCTGCGACTCGTGGCCGCTTAGGCGGTTGCGCGGCTGAGGTTTTTAATCGTCAGCCGTCTGCGTGGGCGAGGATTGCGCATGTGTGTTGTAGGGGAGAATTTTATGAAAAGAGAAACTCAATAAAGGAGCTAGGAAATGAAAGCGAACTATAGGGATATCATCGTAAAGGACAGTCGTAGCGAAAACATGTTGAAGCGTTTATTGGATGTGCCTCGCCCCTCGCGCGAACGTCGCATGAGAAGAATGCTGTTCGCTCGAAGCGGGGCTTTGATGCGTTGCGAAAGTTGAGTTGATTTTCGGGCCGCGGGATTGGGTCGGAACTGGAGGTTTATTGAATCGCAGTGGGGGCACATGAATGCTTTTCTTTGTTCGATACATCGGGCCGAGCAGTCTGAAAGGCTGGATTGGCTTTTTGCCGGTTATGTTGTCGCTGCTCTCCCCATTAGTCGTGATTCCCGGTCGCGGTCCCTTTGCGGTCGACGGAGTTGATAGGCGTTGATTCGGCGAAGCCCAAGGGGCGAAGACGCTTGGCAAGCCAAGGGCGAAGATCTTTATTCTTTAATACGCGGCTCTGGAAAGACAGGAGATTGTTTCTGCTTTACTGTTAGGGCTTTCTGAGCCATCTGAGCAATATCCCAGTCCCCCTCATATGCTAGAAAAAGTATCTACCTCTCAGGCCGTCGTTAATCTTTTTACTGACAAGATCAAAACAGGGAGGTTGAAGCCAGGAGAGTCTTTGCCGAGCGAGAAGGCTTTACAGGATCAGTTGAAAGTGAGCCGCTTTGCGCTCCGCGAGGGATTGGCTCGATTAAGCGCGCTAGGGATCATTAAGGTCATTCACGGCAAGGGTGCGGTAATTACCGAATCGATCGACCCGGAGTCATTGAAGCAGGTTTTTCTGCCTATGCATCCGGGGCTACGTTCTGAGCGGCAACGGGATTTGTTAGAAGCCCGCGTGTTGCTAGAAGGCGAGCTGGCTTACCTGGCAGCGAATCGGCGAACGCGGGGGCATCTGAAGGTCTTCGAGGGCATATTGGATCGCTCCAAAGCCGCGCTTGATGATCGAGACAAGTTTGGCGAGCTTGATATGTCCTTCCACAAAGCGATCGCTGAGGCGGCGAACAATACCTATTTGCTGTTGATGCATTCGGTTATTCGCGATCAGTTGCAGCCGGTTTTGAATAGGCATGCTCGTTCCAAGGAGCAGCGTGAAATCGTTCAAGCAAAGCATGAAGCGGTGTATCAGGCCATCAAGAAAAAGTCGGCGACGCGGGCGCGTACTTTGTCTGAGGAGAACTTGTAGGTCTTCCAAGAAGACTACGAGTGAGACTGACTGCTCAGCTCTCGCTTGTTTGATGAGGCGCGCTGTCTTCGAGCTTTTTTTGAACTTCTGGTTTTTGTCAATAACCCGTTTGTGGCTATATCTCGGTTCTAACCTCATTTTGTGGCGTTCTGCCGAGGCGACCTCATCGACGGTCGAGTTCTGTTACTATAAACTGGTTTTGGATCGCGCGGATGGTTTTGAGGGAATTAGTATCCATTTTTCTGAAACAAAATAGACAGTAAATTATCTTCGAAGACTGGGTGGGGAACTGGTTCTATTTTATCTGGCGCTTGTTTAGGCAAGTTGCTTGGAGTTTCGTGGCTTCACGAAGGAGTCCGGGTGACATTCCATGTTGCCGGGGCAGGGATAGCGAATATCCTCGCCCTTGGTTGCCGGCTCGCAGGAACCGTCTTCGCCCTATGGGCTTCGCCGAGTGAAGAGCTGCCGGTTCCGCCACTGCGGCGTGGCATCGAGGCCACCGAGGAGAGCGGCGGCGACATGGCGGCAAGAGTCTATCCAATCTTTTGGACTACTCAGGTTGATGTATCGGTCGAAGGGATACAACTGTGAGACCCTATTGCGATTCAAAGGTTCTAGTTTGATGGCGATGACTGGCGATCGCGTTTACGGTTCGGAAGCGAGAGCTATCCATCTATCGAGCTCGAGTTGTTCTGGTCGGGCTTGGAGATCGATAGAGAGGGATGGAAGTTTGTCGAGCCAGGCGGCTGAAAGAGGGAGCGCGCTTTTGCGCAGAGTGGTGCCGATTTGCTTGCGGCGCTGTTGAAAGACTTCCCGTATTAAAAGTTTGGATTCTTTGTTGAATATAAAGGGTTTCTCTTTGAGCTGGAGATGAAGAAGACGGGACCCAACGTCGGGGCGAGGATAGAAGCAGTTGGCGGCCACGTCATGTTTGGCTGGAGTATCATAGGCCGCTTGAAGGAAGATAGATATGCTGCCGAAAAGTTTGTTACCGGGAGGAGCAGCGAAGCGGGCGGCGGCTTCTTTCTGCAGCATCAAGGTCATGGATACTGGGAGTTGGTTGTTAGTTACAGCTTCCATCCATGGGGTAGAAATAGCGTAGGGGAGATTGGCGACGATCTTGAAGGACTGGATTTCTTTGGGGAGTTGAGCTAACGGATATTCCATGGCGTCACCCTCGGTGAGAGTGAGCTGACCTTCCCATTGGGATTCGATGGTACGAACGTGGGCCGCTAAGCGTCTGTCCCGTTCAATTGCATAGACGCGGGCGCCGGCGTGAAGGAGGGCTTGGGTGAGGGTGCCGAGGCCGGGTCCGACTTCAACGACTGTATCGGCTTTTTGGATATTGGCGAGTTCGAGGGACTTACGGACGATGTTTCCGTCGATGAGAAAATTCTGTCCGAGCTTCTTTACGGGGTGGTGACCGAGTTGTTCGAGCAGCTCTTTGGTTTCCGTGGGGGAAAGAGGCATGGGACGGAGGACAGAGGTCTGAAGTCGGAGATCAGACTTAGGTGACGGAGTGGAAATCTTTGATGAGAGCAGCGGTGTCTTCGGCTTTCATGAGAGCTTCGCCTACGAGGATAGCGTGGGCCCCGGCGTCTTTGGCGCGTTGAGCATCTTCTTTGCTCCAGATGCCGCTTTCGGAGATGGCGATGACGTCTTGAGGAAATTGCGGTATGAGTTGTTCCGAGAAAGCGAGGTCGGTTTTGAAGACGGCGAGGTCGCGATTGTTGACGCCGATGATCTTGGCGTCGTGTTTAACGGCAGTTTCGAGTTCTGTTTCAGAGTGGATCTCGTAGAGACTGTCGAGACCTGCGAGATCGGCGGCGTAGCGAAGGGCTTTCATTTCGTCGTCGCTCAAGGCGCGGACGATGATGAGAATGGCTGAGGCTCCGGCGAGGACGGCTTGTAGGACTTGGGCGGGGTGGACCATGAAGTCTTTGCGCAGGCAGGGGACCCCTTGGCCGCGGGCGTTGTAGGCGCAGGTGACCTGTTCTAGGTCGGTGATGGTGCCTCCGAAATATTTCTCGTCGGTAAGGATGGAGAGGCAATCGGTGTCGGCGGGGATATACTTGGCGGCTTGGTCGAGAGAAGACCCGAGTTCTTTGATTTGGCCGGCGGAGGGGGATTTTCTTTTAATTTCCGAGATGACGGCGACGCCAGAATCGCGTTGGAGAGCGGCTCGGAAGTCGCCGCGGAGATCTTTTTGATCGGCGTAGGCTTCTAGCTCGTGGTCAGCGATGTCGCGTATGAGGGGAGCGATCTCTTGTCGCTTCCAGTTCATGATCTCGGTGAGTTTGTCCATTTTGAAAAGTGCTTGGGGGATTGTTGGATGGTGGGTTCTGGGTCGAGGCGTAAAGCCTTCTCCTACAGGATAGTTTCGAGGCCTACTTGAAGGGTTTTGCATTTGGGGGCAGCGGCGCAGGCGAGGCGTATACCTTTTTTGAAAGCGGCGCGGCTGATGGCGTTGGAGCGTAGGTTGAGGGTTTCACCTTCGTCGCCGAAGATGACTTCCTGGCTGGCAACGAATCCAGGCATGCGGACGGAGTGGATAGGGAGGTTTTCGTACTCGGCTCCGAGCGCTCCGGGGATCATGTCGCGGCCTCGCGGACGGGAGGTGATTTGGCTTTGAGAGATGAGTTCGGCGGTGCGGATCGCTGTGCCGGAGGGAGCCTCTTCCTTCTTGTCGTGGTGGTATTCGACGAGTTCTACGTTTTTGAGGTATTTGGCGGCATCCTGGGCGTACTTCATCATGAGAACGGCGGTGAGGCTGAAATTGGGGATTATGAGCCCGCCAATTCCTATATCGACTGCGAGAGCCGAGAGCTTGGCGACATTGTCTTGGTTAAGGCCGCTGGTGCCTATGATGGGAGAGACTCCTGATTGGATAATAGCCCGGGCATTTTGGAAGACGACGGAGGCGAGGGTAAGGTCGAGGACGGCGTCGGGCTTCTTCTCGGCAATGGCTTCGGCAAGGTCATCTTGGCGGCCAAGGAGCGCGACGATTTCGAATTGCTCGTCTTCGCCGAGGGCTTCATGGGCGAGCTTACCCATTTTGCCTTTTGCGCCATTGATGATGATTTTGCTCATGAGGGGTCGGTTATTGGATGAGGAGAGGAATTTGTCATTAACAAATTGAAGGATGAGAAACCGACCGCCTTTGATGGTCTTTGCCACAAAATCGTACAACGTTGGAAAATTTTGTGGTAGGCGAGGTGGGTTGTTGGTGGAGAATGGGGCTGGACCTTTTGGTGAGGAGAGGCTTGATGGATAGGGTGAGCGGTATTTCGGATTTGCTTGAAACGATGGCGACGTTGAGGGGGCCAGGCGGCTGCCCTTGGGATGTCGAACAGGATCATCAGTCGATCGCCCAATGCTTGATCGACGAGTGTAGCGAATTGCTGGAGACAATTGATACGCTTGATATGGAGCATATGCGTGAGGAATTGGGCGACGTGCTTTTGCAGGTCGTCTTTCACTCGCAGATTGCGAAGGAGAATGGTCACTTCGATTTCGACGCGGTCGCTGCCGAGATTAATGAGAAGCTGGTGCGTCGTCATCCGCATGTATTTGGCGATGCCGACTTGGAAACTTCGGAGGAGGTTTTCGAAAGATGGGAACAGATCAAGGCGGAGGAGAAGAAGAACAAGCCGCAGCAGGCCCAGGTTTTTAAGAATCTGCCGCCGGCTTTACCTGCAATGCTTTATGCGTTTGAGATCTATAAGCAGATCAGGAAAAAGGAGCTTCCGACTGGCGATGTCTTTGCGGCGGGGCAGTTGAATGGCGAGGCGGAGAAACTGTCGGAAGAGGAGGTAGGCCGCCAGTTGTTTGCCTTGTCGTCTGCTTGCCGCGATAAAGGGATCGATCCGGAGTCGGCGGTGAGGCGGTACGCGCAAAAGGTAAAGATGGAGACGGAAGCGCTCGCGAAGGAAGGGGTTTCTTAAATCGCGGAGGTTTCAAAGACCCAAGCTCGGGAGCAGCGTTGGCGAGGACAGTGGCTCGCGCCGTTTCTGAAATATTTGGAGCATGAACGTCGTCTTTCGGCGTATACAGTTCGCAACTACGCGACGGGAGTAGAGACTTTTTGCGCGCACTTGGACGAACTTGGGCGTTGGGACGGCAAGCTGGAAAGGATCGATCTGATGGCGGCTCGGGAGTTTGTGATCGAGCAGCAGAG
>JBCCZW010000123.1:0-9055 GCA_039186805.1 Verrucomicrobiota bacterium | reverse complement strand
GCGTCGGCATTCCAGCCGCTGCGGTTGAAACGTTCTTCGTGGATGTAAGCTCCGGTCTTCTTATCTAAGAGGGCGGCATGAGCCATGTAAATGTGCTCGGGCATGGCGGCGCTCGCCTCTTCTCCTTGGGGTCGGGTTGCCGAACGGAAGAAGGTGATTTGAAACCCATATTTTCCATCGTCTTCTTTGGACTCGAGATGTCCCGTAATGTACCACCACTCGGTCTTGAATGCGGGATGGCTTCCATGATCTCGAGGGAAGTCGAAGGCATGTCCTAGTTGGGGCAGAGCGTAGCCGTCTTTGTCGAACAAGGCCTCCGTTGATCCGAAAGTCGCAATCCATGGCAAGAGAACGACGAGCCAGAGAGAAGTTAACTGTATCCGTTTTTCAATCATTCCTCTTGTTCGATGCGAAGACCGCTGTTCCACCATCCGACGCGCCATGAGACGAGAGCCCCAGTGGCGAGAATAGCCAGCGCGAGTAATGTAACCTGCCACCATGGAATGGATACGCTTAAGGTCCATCCGAAAGATTGCTTGTTTACGATGAAGATAAGCACCCATCCCTGAGCGAGCCCGAGGAGAATGCCGAACGCCGTTCCTAGGCCGGCGATGCCGAGACCTTCCGCAGTGGCCGCTCCCGAGAGGGATTTCCGCGACATGCCTATTCTACGGAGGGCGCCGACTTCACCTCTTCGCTCGAGAAGCGAACTGAATAGCATCGCTCCGAGTCCAGCGACCGAAATGAAGAGACCGATGAATTCCAGGGCATATGTGATCGCGAAGGTTTGTTTGAAGACTTGAAGGGCTTGCGATCTCAGTAAGCGGTTGGAGTAAATTTCCAGGGCAGGAAATTCCTGTCTTAGGTTATCCACTACCTCGTTCAAGGGAACGCCCTCTTTTAGGTGGAGCGCCACGCCTTGCATTCGATTGTGCCCCATCCATTTGGCGAGGAGGTCTTGATCGACCCCGATGCTGCCGCGTTCGTTACCGAAATCGGATTGCACTCCGATAATGGCGAGATGCTGAATTCCGCCAGGGGTCGCTACTTCGATTTGGCTGCCGATCCGGACGTCGAAGCGTTCTTTAAAGCTCTCGTTTATTATGGCATTTGGAGCGTCTGCCATGCGCGATAGATCAGGGGAAGCTCCGATCCAGGAGATATGGGGTTGGCTTACAAGATAGTCTATGTCGTAGCCGATCAAGGAAGTCTCCCTTTCTTGGATACGAGTGTTGAAGCGAGAGATCGTTCCGCCTTCCGCAACTTCAGGGCGTCCGAGAAGGGACTTCCAAATCTCTTGAGTGATGACGTTTTTCGAGTCAGCGGAAACCGCAGACCGGGACCGAATATAGATGTCGGCTTGAATGACATTGCTCATCCATTCGGTGACGGTTTTTTGGAAGCTTCCGATCAGAACGATCATGGCTGCGGTCATTCCCACGGCCACGATAACGCTGCCGAGGGCGAGGCGATGTCGGGCGACGGGCTTGCGGAAGCGACTGAGCCCCACTCGCAGACTGCTCGAAGTTCTCGAGAGTCCGTTGAAGAGCTTGGGTAGGAACTCCAGGAGAGGGCAGGCGATAAAAATCGCGCAGGCGGTGAGAGCGAGAGCTAGCAGGTAGCCGCCGACGGGAATCGAGTGTCCGTTAGAGGCGGGAATGGGAGGACAAATGTAGGCCAACCCGGCGAAAAGGAGAGAAGCCAGGAAAGCCGTAAGATAGCTACGCCGCTTGTAGCGGGTGTGGTGTTGTCCTTGCTTGAGCATCTGAGCGGGCGGCGTCAGGGCCGCGCTGCGAGCGGGATACCACCCCGCGAGGACGCAGGCGAAAATGGATACAAACCACGCCGTTATGATCTCCGATGGCTCGTAGCTGAGTTTGGAATCGCTCGTGAAGTAGTAGAGCACATTGATCGTTTCATCGACCATGCTGGCCGAGAAGCGCGCGGTAACGAGCCCTAGCAAGATCCCGAGGGCGCCGCCGACCGCGCCGATGCAGGCGGATTCGATTATCCAGAGCCAGCGTATTGAATTTGGCGATACGCCTATCGAACGGAGAGCGGCGTTTTCGCTTTTCCTTCGAGAGACGGAGCTGTCGAGCGCTTGAAAGACGAGAAAGAGAGCGACGATGAGAGAAAGCGCGGAAAGAGCGCGAAGGTTCGTGCGAAGGGCAAGGGTCATGATGGCTCCGCTCTGCTGACGAGCGGCTTGCGACTCGACGACCCAATGGCCTGGGTTCGCTTCATTCAATAGAGCTAAGGTTTCGGATACTGTTCCCGGATCGTTCGCATTGGCTGGAAGAACGATCTCTATGCTATCTACTTCGTTTTGTCTTTGAGCGATTGAGGCGAGGCTGAATAGATCCATCACTAGTCCCGGGATAGAATCATCCGCTTCATCGGTTTGGTTGGGGATGCTGCCGGCGAATTGGAGTTCAAGCAGAGACTGACCCATATAAAACGAGACCGTTTGCCCTGGTTTCCACTGACGCTCTTCTGCGAGGGAGTCCGTGGCGAAAAAGGCATTCTCTTCGCTAAGGTGGTCGAAGATGCTTTTTTCTTCTGCGGCTGTATCAGGTGATTGGTTACGTTTGCCGTCTATCTTCGAAAAGTGACTGGCGGCAGCAAGGAGATCTACTCCGATGACCTTGTAAAGCGGGGATGGAGAGGAAGGATCTGTCTCGGCAAGGGCGACGAGCACTTCAAGCGTAGGGAAGAGCGATGCTTCGGATTCGAGGAGGCTTTGCCTGGCGGTAGCCGCATCCTCGATCTTCAGCGAACCGAGTGAGGATCGAACCGAGATCTGACTTTTGCCTGCCACCAATTCAGTAAAGGAACGGAATGAGTTCACGGAGGCTCGGTTGGTCAGTCCGATCGCCAGAAAGACAGAAACTCCGAGAGCGACGACGCTTAGGAGACCGATCGTCTTCAGCTTTTGCTGTGTCCAGCGTCTGAAGATGAGTCGCCAGCTGAGAGTAGCGAGCAGATTCGATTGCGAACTTGCGCTAGGCATCGCGTTGAAGCTGTCCGTCTACCAGCGAGTATTGAGATTCGCAATACGATGCCGCCTCTTGGCTATGAGTTACCATGAGCAAGCCTGCCCCGATTTCCTGGCAAAGTTCGCTGAGCAGCTCGAGAGCCATCTGGCCACTCTTACTGTCGAGGTTGCCGGTAGGCTCGTCGGCGAACAGGATCTTAGGCTCATGGGCGATCGCTCGGGCGATGGCCACGCGCTGCATTTCGCCTCCGCTCATTTGAGAAGGAAAGGCCTCGGAGCGGTGTTCAATTTGAAGGCGATTGAGGAGGAACTCGACTCTTTCTTGGCGTTGTTCGGCGGATACGCCGGTTAGTTGGAGGGCCAGTTCGATGTTCTCGAATGCAGTCAGAGTGGGGAGGAGATGGAAGAACTGAAATATGGTTCCAATTTCATTGCGTCGTAACGCGGACATTTCGTTTTCGTCCAGGGATTCGAGGGCTTTGCCTCCTATGGAAACGGAACCGGCGTCGTAGGGTTCCACGCCTTCTAGGCAGTTAAGGAGGGTTGATTTTCCGGCTCCGGACGGCCCGAGCAGAGCGACTTGCTGCTTGGGGAAGATATCGATATCGACCGAGGAGAAAAGGAGCCGTTCTCCGAAAGACTTCTCGAGACTGCAGGCTCGCAAAACGGGAAGCGGCTTGGAGTCTGCTTTTCGGATCGGCTTATGCATTTCGTGGATCATCCCTAACTAAACGGATAGAGCCAGCGTCGGCTGCATGAAGGTCAGCGCTGTTGGCCGTCGCTGGGTAAATCCAAATTGAACTATTCTTGTCCAGATTTCGTTGTCGAGCTATCGCTTTAGTGGCTTTGGCGTTTGCGATCATAGAGCGAGCAAGGGAAGTGACGGCAATTTTCGAGGTTTTGGGGTAGGTTCTAGTTTCTTATTCTTCACATAATTGAGCTGGCTACTTCTTAGGTCTCGGCAGAAAACTATTGGGATGAGTAACCATTCTAAAGCTTCGCGACGGGATTTTATCAAATTATCAGGATTGGCAGGAGCCGGGGTGGTTGCCAGTCAAGGGATCGCCAGGCAAACGGGGAAGAGCGAGGGGCCTCCACGAAATCTGATATTTCTCGTCGTTGATGGAATGGGTACAGGCACGCTGTCTTTGGCGCAGGCCTACAAGCAGCGAATGCTCAGTCGGTCTTTGGCGTGGTTCGATCTCTATGAGAAAGGGGGCTGCGCTCGCTCTTTTCAGGATACGGCATCGGCGAATTCTCCCGTGACTGACTCTGCCGCAGCCGGAAGCGCTTGGGGGTGTGGTCAGAGAATAAATAACGGCGCGGTGAATGTGACCCCCAATGGCTTGCGTCCGAAGCCTCTCTTTTTGCTGGCCAAGGAAGCGGGAAAGGCCACGGGCCTGGTCTCGACTTGTCGCATTACCCATGCGACTCCCGCGAGTTTTGTGGCGAATGTGAAAAATAGGGATCTCGAGAATGAGATTGCAGACCAATACTTGGAGAGAGAGCTCGATGTTTACCTCGGTGGGGGATTGCGTCACTTCGAGCGCGAGGATGCCAATCTCTTGGACGGGTTCCGCGCAAAGGGTTATGCGGTGGCCACTGATGAGCCGTCCTTAAAGAAGGCGGAGAAGGCGAGTAAGCTCGTTGGTCTCTTTAGCGATAGTCATATTCCGTATGCCATTGACCGGCAATATGGCGAAGCGGGCAAAGACGTGCCCAGTCTCGAGTCGATGTTTGAGTCCGCTTTAGAAGTCGTTAGCCGGAACCCAAAAGGCTTCGTCCTGCAAGTCGAAGCGGGAAGGGTGGACCATGCGGGGCACAACAATGATCCGGCTGCGATTGTCCACGAGCAACTCGAGTTCGATCGCTGTATTCCGATCGCGGAAGCGTTTTTGGAAAAGAACCCAGACACTCTGCTAGTCGTGACCACCGATCACGGAACGGGTGGTTGCCAACTAAACGGCGTGGGTAGCAGGTATTTGGGTACGAACGAAGCTCTCAAGAACCTTTCGGAAGTAAACGGAAGCTTTGAATCGCTTCATGGTCACTTTAAGGAAACGGGAGAGTTCGATGCCGCCGGATTCACGCGTATTACCGGAATCAGCGTTTCGGAAGAGCAGGCCCAGCAGGTCGTCGAGCGAGTTTCCGAATTCGGCGGCTATTTCAGTTCGGCCGTGGCGAGCGTTTTTGCCCGCGAGTTGCTCGAAAGTACTGGGGTGGGCTTTTCGTCCTTTAATCATACCAGCGAGCATGTTGAATTCCTGACGCTCGGCCCAGGGCGCGAGGCATTTCCGCCCTTTATTTACAATTATCAGGTCAATGGGATTCTCCGCGATTTGCTCGAGATTTAGGGCGCCTTAAACGAGCCGTCTGGGTCGCCGATTTGCGGGCGGGTTGCGTTTTGGGTTTGTTCGGGTTTGCGAATGGGTGACGTCATCTTGCTAGTGCTTCTGCTCATCCCCCTAAGCTCGATCTTTAGTGAATGAAATTAATGCAAGTGAATTGCAATAAAGCTTGATTTTAATGAAGGCTGTTTGCAATAAGCAGGGTTATGCAAATCAGACGATACGTACTAGCAGCGACTGCATTACTGACCGTTGTATCAGTAGTTGGACAGACCGGAAGCGATTCTGAGACTGTAGATTTGGATCCCCTCGTTTTTACGGCGAATCCTTTCGTTGAACTTAAGGAAGAACTTGTTGTTCCCGCTGGGAGCTTGGCTGGCGAGGATTTGAGGCGATCGGCAGAGTCTTCCCTCGGCGCGACGCTTTCTGGAGAGCCTGGAGTTCATTCGACCTATTTTGGTCCGGGAGCGGGTCGTCCCATTATCCGCGGTTTCGATGGGGACAGAATTCGTATCCTGAACCAAGGTACCGACAGTTTCGACGTTTCGCAGACGAGTCCGGACCATTGCGTGAGCATCGAGCCTTTGTTTGCCGATAGCGTCGAGGTAATTCGCGGTCCGGCCTCCTTGCTCTATGGAAATGCGGCGATTGGGGGAGTGGTCAACGTATTGAGTCAGGAACTGCCTCGAGAGCGTTCGTTGGTTCCTCTGAGAGGTCGGGCGGAGGCGTTCTATGGTTCGGCGGCCGATGAGAAGTCGTTTGGAATCTCGCTTCAGGGTGGAGAAGGGAATTTCGCATGGAGCGCGGGCTTTTTGGACCGAGAGTCCAAGGATGTCGATATCCCTGGTTTCGCCGAATCCGTATATCAGATGGAGGCGGAAGAGCATGAGCACGACGAGCATGAGGAAGGTGAAGAGCACGAGGAGGGTGAAGAGCATGAAGAAGGTGAACATGACGAACACGATGAGCATGGTCACGATGAAGATGAAGAAGTCTTCGGCGTCTTGGAAAATAGCTTTGTAGATACCCAAACTGGCTACCTCGGATTGGCATGGTTTGGCGATAAGGGCAGCTTTGCTGTATCCTACTCTGAATATTTAACTGAGTATGGTGTGCCTGGTCACTCCCACGCTCATGGGCACGAAGAAGACGAGCATGAAGAGGGAGAGCACGAAGAGCATGAGGGCGAAGAAGAGCATGAACATGAGGAAGACGAGCACGGGCACGACGAGGAGCATGGCGAAGAACAGGTTTATATAGACCTTGAGCAATCACGTGTCGCCTTGCGCGGAGAATTGATCGATCCGATCGATTTCTTGGAGAGCCTGGAGGTTGACCTCACCTTTGGAGATTACAGCCATACCGAAATTGAGGGCGAAGAAGTAGGTACCCTGTTCGAGCGCGATGGCTATGAGTTTCGTTTGACTGGCGTGCACAGCCCCATTGGCGATTTCACGGGAGCGTTCGGGTTCCATGCGAAAGTAGACGATTTTTCTGCTGTCGGAGAAGAAGCTTTCATCCCTAGCTCTGAGACTTCGCAGTACGGTATATTTGGGATGGAGCGACTCAATCAAGAGTGGGGAGCATGGGAATTTGGAGCCCGTTTGGAGAGCGTTGAAATCGATCCAGTCGATGCCTCCCTTTCAGACAGAAGCTTCGATACGGCGAGCGCGTCGGCGGGCTTCGTGCGTCGATTGGCCGAGAATTCCGTCGTTTCCGCAAACCTCGCTTATGCCGAGCGCGCGCCGAATGCTAGCGAGTTGTTCGCATTCGGGCCTCACGTCGGTACGCGGACTTTCGAAATCGGAGATGCTTCGCTAGACAAGGAATCTTCTACGAGTCTTGACCTCTCCTACCGCTTGACTGCGGGAAAAGTGACAGGGGAGATTACCACCTTTTTCACGGACTTCAGCGATTATGTATATCTACAGTACATGGATCATGAAGCGGTAGAGGATGCGTATGGAGATTTGGATACAGACGGGCTCAACGTGTATCGGGCGACCGCTGCCGATGCTAAATTTTACGGTTTCGAGGTAGACCTGCGTTTTCATATTCTAGATGAATCGGATCGGGCTATGCATTTCGATCTCGTCTACGATCAGACGCGAGCGACTAACGAGAGCTTCAATACGAATCTTCCGAGAATCCCCGCGAGACGCTTAGGATTGCGTTACGAGCATGTCCATGGCCCATGGGCGTTTGGAGCGGGCGGGCGATGGCACGACAGCATTTCTCATCTCGGTCCGAATGAGTTGCCTACCGATAGCTATACGCTTTGGGAAGCTGACGTCCGCTATCGTATGTATATTTCTGATACTTCTACTGTCGATCTCTTCGTTGTGGGAACGAACCTCAGCGATGAAGAGGCTCGCCCGCATACTTCATTCCTAAAAGATCTCGCTCCACTGCCGGGTCGCAATTTCAGACTTGGCGTTCGAACGAGCTTCTAGTCGAATGAGAAGGGATGAGTGAAGATTCAGACGCAATTGCTTCGAATTTAGAAGGGGATGCGGCCGATGGCCGCATCCCTCTCCTTATTTTGGGCGGCTTTCTTGGAGCGGGAAAGACGACGGTCCTTAACCATCTCCTGCGTCATGCAAACGGACGCCGGCTGGCGGTCTTGGTTAACGATGTGGGGGAGGTCAATATCGATGCGGACTTAGCTCGCGAGGTAGCGAAGGTCGACTCCGCTTCATCTGACGATCTCGTAGAACTCAGTAACGGTTGTATTTGCTGCGGCCTTCAAGGCGCTTTTGGCGAAGCGGTTATCAATTTGGCGAGGCGAAAGCCGGATTGCATTGTGGTCGAGGCGTCGGGCGTTGCGGAACCGCAACGCATTGTTTCCAGCCTAACGGGAGTAGATGCTGAGGGCGTATCCGCTCTGGATTTCGTTCGTATCGTAAATTTGGTGACGCTCGTCGATGCGGAATGGTGGATTAAGAAAATTCAGAAGGCCTATGAGCCCGTTCGTCGTTCTTTGATGCTCTTTTCCGATCCCCGACGTCCTCTTAGCGAGTTGCTGACAATTCAGGTCGAGTGCGCGAGCGTGATCGTCTTAAATAAGACTGACCTCGTTGAGGAAGATGCGCTTCGGAGGTCGGAGGATGCGCTTGCGGCAATGAGTCCAAGGGCTGAAGTCTTGAAGACGAGTGAAGGTCGGGTCGATATCGAGCAACTGCTAGGGAAAGAGCGTTTTGACGCGTCAACGGCCTTTAGCAGCTCGCGTTGCGATCTCGAGTTCGATGGATCGGGCAAAACGCGGAATGAGGGAGCGAAACCGATTGATCGCTACGATTACGGGGAATTCGGGCTGATGACCTTCGTTTACCGATCGAGGCGTCCGATCAACCACGAAAAGCTGGTAGGCTATCTGAGGAGCGGCATCCACGGTTTATTGCGATCCAAAGGCTTTGTTTGGACGGACTCCGAACCGGATCGCGTTGGCTATTTGTCTCTGGCAGGCGACATCTTGCGATTTGATTACCTCGGCAAATGGATGCACGCCTTGGTCAGCAAAGGACAGATGGATCGCTCTCAGATCCCTCCCGAAATCTGGCGAAAATGGGATGCGAAGACGGGGGATCGCCGCCAGGAGATCGTTTTTATCGGAATCGATCTCAATAAGCAGCAGATGGAGGAAGATCTCGATCGTTTTGCAGTGGAAGAAACGATGGAGGTTCTCTAGAGGAAGATTGTCATCACGCCATTT
>JBCCZW010000122.1:0-9092 GCA_039186805.1 Verrucomicrobiota bacterium | reverse complement strand
GGGCAGCACGACGCAGACGCTTTCGACCACACCTTCCTCTCCCCTCGGCGGCATTAGTCTCGCGGTACCGATGTTCATTACCAAAACGGGATACGATATTCCTTTGGGAGAGGACCAAGATCCTATCTTCAGCGCCGGACTCAGCTTTCCTAAGGTCGTGGTACCGGGAGTGGTTGTGGAGGATCCTACCTTTGACGCCATTGCGACGATCGCGGCGGGCGAGCACGATATCGTGGTTGTTGATAAGAGGATTGATTCCGACATACCGCGGATTTCGGTTTTGGGAGCGGTTGATATCGCATTGGGCGCTATTTCGAATTCGGTCTTTGTCTACGATTCCACGGTGGATGAGGACGATCCGCTGAAGACTCCCGATATCAAAGAGGCGGAAGCTGAGGTAGATGAAGACGAAGAGGAAGAGGAGGCGACTGTTCCCGAAGGAATCGGAGTCGGTCAGCTTTTCGATTTCGAAGGATTCGCTTTTAAGCTCAAGGCCGCTGCGGACCCTGTATCCGAATATTTGGTGAGCTTGCTCGATGAAACGGTCGTTGGATTCCTGGAAGGCTACAACGGCGGCTTTGACGCGTTCTTGGAGGTGCAAGTCGTCGAGGCGATTAACGAGATCGTGCTTTCGGAGGAGGAACTCTACGATGAAGATCGCTTCCGAGGAATCGAGTTAAACGAAGCCACGCAACTCCTCATACAAACGGGCAATATTCCCGATGCGACCGGTCTGGCGTTGTTTAACAGAGCGCTGCTTGAAGGGGCTTATCCTGAACATATTCCGCAGGCGGCTGTATTGAATATGGAAGCGGAGTCGCCGCTGCTGAAACTCGACGTAGATAACCTCTTGCTCGATGAAGCGATCGACGCGGTGGGCGCGGTACTCGGCGACCTCTTTATCATATTCCGTGAAGGAACGGATACGGTGGGCACGATCGTTTCAGGGCGCAATGCGAAGATTGGGCAGGACGGTCGCTTGGAGGTTCGAGTACCTAGCAGCGTTACCTTGGGCGACTCGTCTGTAGCTATTCGACGGGTACAGCTGCAGTTTGCATTCCGCCCATACGATCCTAATCCGACCAAGCAAAAGGTTATCGTGGAAAGCGCTCCGGTACGCTTGCCATTGGAGAATCGATACGTTTATACAGCGCTTACAGGCAATCCTGCGATTGCGGTACTGGATGGCGAAGCAGGCGAAATCGTGGCTCGCGTGGGGCTCGAGGAAGGCGCTCCTAGAGCGACTGCCTTGGCTCCAAATTTGGCTAAGGTCTACGCGACTTTGGAAGGGACTAACAAGGTAGCTGTTCTGGATACGCTTGGCTTCCGCTTCATCGATTTCGATACTTCGACCGACGAGTTGGATCATATCGAACTTCCGGAGGGAGCGAGAGCTTTCCAATTGGCAGTGGATCCGCTCAACCAATTCCTCTACGTCACGGACCAAGCGAAGGCCGCTGTATACGTGGTAAATATTTCTCCTGGCTCGCCGCAGTACGCTCAGACCGTTTACACTTTTGAGCCGGGCGAGGCGAACGGCGGATTGACGGGTATCTCGGTCGATGCAGATGGAAGCAAAGTCTATATCGCGGCTCCGAACTCTAGGATGTTCGATGGAACGCAAAATCACATTGCCGGCAATGTGATCGTGGCCGAGTTGGATCGCGTTACGGGCTCGCTGATGACGACCACGATCATCCAGGCGGCGAATGAGCCTTACGGCGTGACCTCTGGTGCGGTACCGGGTACTTTCGCGTTCACTAATCGCCAGACTGATGGTCAAGGATTCAGCGCTTTCAACGGGCTCAACAAGGTCTTTACGGATTTGAATATCGGACCTCGAACCGACGCCTTTGACGTCAATAACGGTATTGGCGTGGCGGTTCGCTTTGAGGGCGATTATGCCTTCGTGACGGGCTTCAATCAATTTATCCCAGGGCTGGTTTCACACGATCCGAATATACGACCCTTCACAGCGGGTGGTAATATAGGCGTTATTAAGGATCCGTTTGGCAGCCCAGAGCTGGTGGCGGCGACATTGATGGTGCCGAACAGCTTCCCCGATAATGTCGTGCTGTCTCCTGATGGAACGCGTTTGTTCGCCGCATACCGAGCCGGTATGAACTACGGGGTCTATGTTTATAATGTAGAGGAGATCATTAAGACGATTGAAGCGTTCAGCGCAGATCAACTGGAGCGTACACCGCTTGATCAGCTGAACCCCGAGGTTTTCCTCGGTAGAGTGGATACAGGTTTCGATCGTCCTAGAGGACTGTCGTCGATCGTGACGGTTGGTCCTGACTTGATCGTTTCGATTCCGGTGGGGCTCAACAAGTTCGAACTGGGAGAGCAAGGAACCGTCACCTACGATGTCGGTATTAATCGAAATGAGTCGGCTCTCGCAGGAAACTGGACTGAGCGCGTCGTCCTGACTGGTCCGAATGGATTTGAAGTCGAGTTGGCTAGCGAGACTTTCGATAGCGAGGGCAGGCGTTCTATCGAGATACAATTCCCGAGCGGATCGGATATTGGCGGCCAAAATGGCGTTACCGCGGCAGACTTGGATAGTTTTAAGATCCGAGTGGAAATAGATACTGGCGACACCATAACGGAACCTATCGAGGTCAATAATGTGGCAGAGGCGAAAGCGGATGTTCTGTTGCCGAATCTGACGGTAGGTTCTCTTACCCGCCCCTGGATGTTCTTCAATAATTCGACTCGAATCTTCGAGGTAGTGAGCGAGACTTCAGAATTTGAATACACGATCATCAACAACGGCGATGCGAAGGTGCAGGAAGGCGTGCTTTGGATCGAGGAATTGTGGCTGGGTACTAGCACGGATGTGGATGTCGAGGATGATCTGGCGGCAGGCATCTGGCATACGAGACTAGGTTTGGTGCAAGGCGGCGGCGTTGGCGGCGAGATGCAAGTAGGCGACACGCGTACTCGTACTTTAGATATAGATTTCGACCAACTGGTGATACCTGATGGGGTGAATATCGACGATCTCGTATGGGTGGTGAGAATTGATGTGGCTCCGGATGGAGGCTCTACTACCAATAACGGCGATGGCGATGCCATAACTTTGGATGAGACTCCTCGTCAGACCGGCGATTTGGTGCAAAAGAGGACGGATGATGATACTGGATCGGACCTTGCCAGCGTCGGTTCCACGAACCCTTTCCGATTTGAGACGCAAGCCCAGTGGACGGTCGATCTGGACGATCGAACTGCCGAGGTGGAAAATGGAATTGTCGATATAGGACTAGAGCCTCCTACGGGATTGCCCTTTATACCGCTGATTCGCGTAGAGGGTAAAGTATTCATAAGTTTCGAATCTGGTAATATCTTTATTGAAGGGGATATTACTTTCTTAGAGGCGAATCTTGAGAATATTGTAGAGGATACCCAACTAACTTTCTTTGGGGTAGACGGTAAGTTCGACACGCAAGGTCAATTCGATGTTGAAACGATTTTCGACTTTGGCGGGATTGAGTTCAGAGCGTCTGGTTTGGATATCGTACTGCCGCGTCCTGCTAGCCCCGGATTGACCGAGGTAGGACCGATTGGAACGATCAATATGTTTGGCGACTTTAAGCTGCCGGACGATTTGGTTCCAGAGGACAATAGACGCTTTGCGAACCTTGGAAAGACTTTGCCGAACGGTTTTGTTTCGGTGGATCGGACAGGAATGTATTTCACCACAAACATAATCACTTCGAGCAGTAATCCGCTTGAGCTGAATGTGGGCGGTTTGAAGATGAAGATGGTGGAGTATCAGCTCCGCGGTTTTGTGGGTGGCGGAAGATCGGATGCGTCACTCATTGGAGTTTTCGAGCTGACCGATTTCGACGATGCCAAGATGTTCCTGGCTTTCGGCAATGCTTTCCTCTTCTTCTCCGGAGACCTTGAAGAACCCTTTTATGAGGTAAGGGGCATTCCTGTCGTAGAGAAGATAGAGATCAACAAGACTTGGTCCATCCGCAATCTGAGCTTTAACATACAGCGCCAGGATGATGGTAACTTCAACTTTCTTGGTACAGGTTTCGTTATTAACGGCGAAGGCACGGAGGTGTTTAAAATAGATTTTAAGGACGCAGCCGATGCAGCTCCGGATGAATTCAGATTAGACTGGACCCTCTCGCGAACGGATGCGCCGGTTAATGTATCCGGTCTCGAATTCGAGGAGGATTTGAAATTCAAGTTTAATCCCGACAGGGATGGTGACGCGGGCGACAAGTGGAATCCGCAACTGGAGTTAGCGGGCACCGCAAAGCTATCTGAAGATCTAACCGGCGAGGAGGGAGATGTTGATGAGGACTTCAAAGCTGAGTTTGAGGATGAGGAGGGTGAGCGCCTGCTCATCAATGAAGACGGGTTGCAGAACGGTGAAGATAATCAGCCGGAGATGCTGAAAGACGAAGCGGAAGGGCGCGTCTTTAAAACATTTAAAGCGATATTCGAAGATGCTTCTTTGACCTTTGCGTTGGATGATGACGGGTTTGCTCAGGTCGAATTCAGAGCGAAAATCACCTTATCCGAAGTCCGCGAAACCCCTGAAGGATCTACCTCAGAGCGGTCGGTTGTATTGGATTTTTCAGGACCGGATAAGTTCATAAAGCTGACCGCTCAGGGTATTATCGTCCAGGGTAGCGTTGAGCTGAATGGACCGTTTAATATAACGCCTTCCGGTTCGTGGCAGTTGAAGAATCTAATTCTAAATATCAACAGCAGTCCAGCGGGACTTGTGATAGATGGAACAGCGATTATCAAAGCGCCTCGTTCAGCGGAAGGCTCTGCGGGAGACACGCAAAACTCCGAATATATACTGAAGGTTACGGTAGAGACCGCTAAGCGAAGCGCAGAAACGGGCGAGATCGAGCCGGCAAAGATCACTATGTCGCTTGAGGACCCGAATAATCCTCTAAAGTTGAATCTTCTCAGCTTTGAGTTCATTATAAGAACGATTAGATTTGAAACAGATCGCAAGGCAGGAGACGCCGATGGTTGGGATCCGCTGTTGGCTCTGCAAGGGAGCGCGAAGCTACCTGAAAAGATTACAGGAGGTACTCCGGTTACGGTTGATATAGGTACGGGCGATTCAGGAGGCGAACTGCAAGTGACTGAGGACGGCGTCGCTATCACGGGCGGGGCGATCAATTTCGAGTCAGAGGTGAAATTCAATCTCTTGGGACAGTTGGAAGTCATCGCTACCAATGCTCAGATACTTTTTGTATATACTGATGATGAGAAGAAGGCCTCGCTCACGGGTACTTTCATCATACCTTCCTTGAATGCGGTCGAAATCACCATTGAAGGTGAAGATGACGCTGGCAATCCGCGCCAAATCACGGTGGAGGAAGCGGACGACGGTGAAATACTGCTTTCGGCGAATCTGAAGTTGGAGGTGCAGGATCTACAAATATATCAATCCATCTGGCTGCGTGAATTTGTGATCGACCTAAATAAGGCGGCAGATGCAGACACCGCTGATATAAATGCGGAGGCGAAGATCGAGGCAGGGGGAGAAACCGTGACGGTAGGCATTGTGTTTGCGAATGGGCTTACTGAATCGATATCCTTAGCTCAGGAAGGTGGGACAAATCTTGGCTTCTTTGGCGTTACGCTGAGTATTACTTCGATTGTCTTCTTGCCCGACAGAAATCCTAATATAAACGAAGATTTCTGGGAGCCGGAGCTACAACTGCAGGGCGAGCTTTCGTTGCCGGAGAAGTTCGGTAGCTTGATCGGTGGCGGCCGCATCACGGGAATGGTGGCCGGCAATGATAAGTTTGTCATAAACGAGCAAGAAGCTTTCTTGACTGGAGGCAGTATCACCTTTGGACGTCTCGAGTTTACTCTGTTCGGTGAGGTCGAGGTATTGGTGGAAGGCTTGAAGCTGACCTTCACGCGAGAAGAGATGACGGGAGACAGTATCTTCAAAATCAACGGCGATTTCAATTTCGACGTGCGTGGAGTCATGGCCAATATTGACCTTCGCGAGGAGAGCGGTCGGTTCGTCATGATCACTCGAAGAGGTGGCCAGAATATTGTGGATTTGAGGGCGCAGATAACGATCCAGGATATCGTAATTGTCCGCAATCGCTGGGAACTGAAGAACCTAATCGTCACTATCGATACGACCACCCCGGAACTGACCTTCGGGATTAAAGGCGATATGCTCATTCCAGGCGGAATGGTCATCGGGGCGGAAATATTTTTCCTAAACGGCAAGCTCAATGACGTAGAGCTCGAGTTAGATCTGAGAGGTCGGGTCATTTTGCTAGGCAACTCTGGCTTGCAACTATTGGCCCTCAGCGGCTCGGTGAATAACATAAGCGACCCGAATATACCGCTCTCTTTTACTGGAAGTATCACGGCGGGAGCGATTGGCTCATTCTCGGTAAATGTTCCGGAGTGGGTGGGCATCGGTTCGCCGGTGAGCGGAACTCCGTTTGCTTTCCAAATTACCGCCACGATCGACAGGAATCACCTCTTTGGAGAAGCGAAAATCGTGATCATTGGCGACTCGGGAAGCTTCAATGGCTTGGTTACCGGCAGAGGTTTCCTTGATCTCAATTGGAATAGCGGGAGCCTAACGGTGGGCGCGAACCTCTCGGCCTTTGGAGGTCTAGTGACTGAGAGCGGAACCTTGAGGGTAACGAGCAACCCAGGAGCGATCAATTTGACGGGAGGCGCTTCAATTCGCTTCCCAGAAATTTCCCCAATCCCGAGCTGGCTGCAAGGAAGTCAGATTGGCGGTGGAAGTGTAAGAATGTGGGTTCCTGTAGATCGTCCGCAACGCGGATTTGTTCATGGGTCGGTCAATGTTCGCGGTACCGAGTTTAAAATCGAAGCTAATTTCGACGGTCTGATCTTCTTTCGAGCTGGGACTGGAGCAGGCGCGTTACAGATTGGAGGAAGCCAGACGAGCGCGATTACGCATAGCAGTAGTTCTTTCACTATTTCCCAGGGGGCCGAGAAGGCATTCGTGGGCGCGACTTGGTCGGTTCCGACGAGCGAGGATGTCGACTTTGTATTCACCGATCCAAACGGGGTTGAGATTACGGAATCTGAATTTGCGGCACGTGGTATCGTGATTATCGATACTCTTACTGACGACGGTAAGAAAGTTGTGGAAATCGAGTCTCCTCTTGAGGGAACCTGGACCCTCACGGTTCAAGATCCGGGCGATTTGGGCCTCCTTGAGATCGAAGCGATTGATCTCGTGCCGCAAGTTTCCACTACCGTCGCCCGAGTCGAAATCGATGACGAGAACAGCGCTGAAGGACGATTCATTTTTGAAGGAATCGATCCAAGCGAGAATCCACTGGTACAGGTTTACTATGATACCGATGCCAACGGCTTCGATGGAACGCCGATTGGGGTTCCTCTGGAGCTGAGTTCGGAGTCGGGCTCGATGAGCTTCAGCCTCGTGGACTTGCCAGTGGGAAGCTACTACATTTACGCTGAGATCTACCGCGAAGGTGAGGCAGTGGAGAGCACCGCCTACTCGAATTTTGCGGTTCAATCGCTCGATGACGGTTTGAGCGAAATTTCAGGTAAGGTCTACCAGGACAGCAATGGTAACGGTATTTTAGATACAGGCGAAGTAGGCGTTTCCGGATGGACGGTATTTGTCGATGCGAATGACGACGGCATTTTGAATGAGGGAGAGCTCAGTTCAGTTACTGATCAAAATGGAGACTATGTTTTCAATCTGGAACGTGGTGAGTTCTACAAGTTCCGCTTGCAGCCAAAGGATGGGTTTGTGGTGACGGATCCCGACCCATTGACGAGAGAATCTTTCGAAATCGTCCTCGATGGCGATGAGCAGCTCGCAGACTTTGGGGTATTTGAAACGATCTCAGCTCAAGGCGTTGTATTCCTAGATGTCGATTCAGATGGCGAGCGTGATGCTGGCGAAATCTTGGCGGCAGGCCGTGAGGTCTTCGCCGATCTGAACGAGAATGGGCAAAGAGATCCCGGCGAGGCTTTTGTACTTTCCGGTCCTGACGGCAGCTTCTTATTTGAAAACTTAGGTCCTGAGGCCACCGTTCTCAGGGTGGTCGACGGTATCAATGGTCGGAGCATACAGCTTGTCAGCGGCGCCGATCTGCTCGACCTTACTCTAGCGGCATCGCCCACCGGTAGCATCCGCGGAGTCGCTTACCTCGATGAGAATATAAACGCTCAGCAAGATGTAGGAGAAATTGGACTACAGGGTATCCAATTGTTTGTAGATGATAACGGGAATGGAATCTTGGATCTTGGTGAACGATTTGCTGCGACCGATTTGGACGGAAACTATGAAATCACTGGAGTGCCGTTTGGAACGCATCTGATCGTTCAAACGCCTTTTGCGGGATTCAATTCAGGCGCGCCTCGCAATGTGACGCTTGATTCTGATTCCAGCGATGTGGCGGGGGTAGACTTCGCCAATAGGTTGCCAGGATTCT
Source organism: Verrucomicrobiota bacterium (assembly GCA_039186805.1). Lineage (GTDB taxonomy): Bacteria > Verrucomicrobiota > Verrucomicrobiia > Opitutales > Opitutaceae > JBCCZW01. The sequence goes on along the minus strand of JBCCZW010000122.1, from coordinate 633 downwards.
TTAATGGAGACTTTGAAGAAGGCGATTCGACTCAGGACGCCTTTGGTTGGACGATACGCGGTAACGCGGCGGTCGAAAATGGAGTTGGCAAAATTGGCGCATCGGAAGGTCAATTCTCCCAGTTGTCTCAGACTTTTGTGGTGCCTGAGAATGTAGCGGGTATTCGCTTCAGCCTGGTGGATCTCGACCTGGCTTTTGGTTCTAACGGTCTGCTTTCCGATGCCTTTGAAGTCACTTTAACCTTCTCTAGAGGAGGTCAATTGCTACCGACAACGGCTGCGGATCTGACAGAGACGGATTCGGTATTGAACGTGCAGCCCGATGCTCGGGCCTTCTTCTCCGATGAGGTCACGCTCTCCACGAACATTCAACCAGGCGAAGTTGTCGATCTGAGCGATCCAGTTCAGGTGCGGATCGATTTGAATAGCGTGGCGGCAGGTACACGGATTACGGTTGCGTTTAAGCTCACCGGTTCGGATGTCACGAGCTCCGTGACGGTGGACAATGTTGAGATCCTCACCGGACCTCCATTGGCATTTGAAATCGATCCGGCAGACGACTCCGGAACGCTGGGGGATGGCATTACAAATGTGGATACCGTCAGGCTGATCGGTCAGACTGATCCGTTCCAAG
>JBCCZW010000121.1:0-9134 GCA_039186805.1 Verrucomicrobiota bacterium | reverse complement strand
GCAGCCCAGAACCTCGAAAACAACTCCCTAAACTCCGGCCATCGTCTTCAAAACCCGTTTGGAAGCCTCAATCCCCTTCGTAAGTACATCCAAATTCATGCTTTCATTAGGCGCGTGCAAATTGTCTTCGGGCAAAAACAGGCCAATCATTACGGAGTCTAGACCAAGCACTCTTTTGATATCCGCAATGATCGGAATACTCCCACCCTCTCGTAAAAACAAAGGTCGCCTCCCAAACACTTCTGCGACCGCCTCATCCGTTGCCCGGAAACACTTCGCCAAAAGCTCGGGTTGATCCTCTGGCGTATTCGGACGATCAGGCGGCACAACCAAATACGGCACCCCCTCATGCCCGTACTCGACCTTCGCTTTTATTCCCTTCGGGATCCGCTCCAAAATCGCCTCCTTCACCAAGCCTCCAATTTTCAAAGGATCTTGATTGGCCACTAAACGGCAGGTGATCTTCGCATAAGCTTTCGAAGGCACGATCGTCTTGCTTCCTTCGCCCTGATAGCCGCTCCAAATCCCATTGAATTCCAAGGTCGGCAAATAGCGCGTCGCCTCAAAAGGCGTGTAGCCAGGATGCGTATGAAAACGATCCATACCCACCAGCTTCTTGTATGCCTCTTCGTCCGGTCCCAGCGCCTGCAGCTCCTCACGCTCCCAATCCTCGACTCCGACTACGTCATCGTAGAAACCCGGGACATTCACCTTGTTATCCGGAGTATGCAGTGACGCGCAAACCTCGCACAACGCCTGCGCCGTATTATAAACCGCTCCGCCATGGAGCCCAGAATGCAAATCCCCCTTAGGCCCTTCGAGCTCGATTTCCAAGGCAATGATACCGCGTAGTCCCACCGTCACTACAATTTGCTCCTCGCTCGGGCTCAGGGTATCCGATAGAAAAACGAAATCCGCCTTGCTAAATTCTTCCTTATTCGCCTCGAGATAAGGCAATAAATTCGGACTCCCGATCTCCTCCTCCCCTTCGACGATGAACGTAATCCTTAGCGGCAAATCCGGATACTCCTCCAAAAGCTGCCCAACGGCCGCAATATGCGCCAACTGCGGACCCTTATTGTCGGCTGTACCCCGACCATAAATCCGATTCCCCTTAACCGTCGGCTCAAACGGCTCCGTCTCCCAAAGCTCCAAAGGATCCGCCGGTTGCACATCATAGTGACCATAGATGATGACATGCGGCCAATCCTCGTTTCCGTCACGCTTCGCTACCACAATCGGATGAAGCGGCGTATCCACGATCTCAACACTCAGCCCCATCTCGTCAAACATGCCGACCGCCACATCCCGAGCATCCGCCATCCCTTGCTTAAAATTCGAATCAGTCGAAACGCTCTGACAACGAATATACTCCTTCAACTTCTCAATCGGATCGAACATACTTCCAACAAAGCCGCAAAAGGAATTTCAGCAAGCAAGATCAAGGAGCTCGAACAGGATGCCTCGCTCGCATCATTCCCAATTCAACATCTCCGATACCCAGTTCCGGTCGCGACCAAAACCAGACCGCATTCATCCGCCACCTGCAGCAACTCGTTTTCCCTCTCGCTCCCTTCACCCCAACCTGCATGCAAAATCGTATCCACCCCCAAAGCTCGCGCTTCCCTCAAAATCTCCACTTCTCCAATTGCTTCATCGAATGCCACGACCGTACCTTTCAAATCAACGCTCGCGCTCAGCTCCTTCAAGCGCTGCCAAGCCAGTATCTGCGAAAGTTCGGCCCTTGCCGCAGCAATCACCGATTCATCCTTCGCCGCCAAGACGCAACTCGATCGCATATGGCGCGACACTTTCACCGCAAAAAGCAAGTCCGACCAACGATCAACCAAGGGCTGGGCACGCGTCAGCGTTTTCCACTCAAAGGGATTGACGCTCGCCCGATCCAGATCCTGAACCAAAATTCCACCTGCCACGCTACGGAATTGCTGCATCACTTCCGAACCTAGACCCTCCTTCGAAGTCGCCAGTCTCACCCCTTCTACCTCCTTGAATACCTCCAAGGCGTCCTCGCCGTAATTGGGAGCAATCACCGTAGCTGACTTCAGACCCGCTACTTTCCTCGCCAAATCCCCATCCACAGTCACATTCACGATCACCACGCCTCCATCGAAACGCCTTACCTTTTCTCCATCCAACCGCTCCCAAGCCGTCGCCGCGCTATCGCCATTGGAAACCGCCAACACATCGCCAAACTGCACCATCCCGATAGCCGGCTTCTGAAACTCGCCGATCAGCAGCACCGCCGCCGAAAAATCGCCGACCTCACTGAAGTTCAAGGCTTCGCCCCTCAAGATCTCGAAACTCTCAAAAAAGTCCCCGTACAAAGCCGCCATCTGGTGAGCATTCTCACCCTGGGTGAACACCATCTCCCTCTTCCAAGAACCACTCAAGGTCTTCGGAAAACCGCTCAAGGCCGTCACATCCGGTCGCTCTCCCGCATTGGCTTCCAAATAGCGACCCAAGGAAGAATGAAATTCCGCCACAGCCGCCAAAGCCCGAGATGCAAGGCCGACCTTGAAATCCATCGAAAAACCCTTCTTTCCCCAAGCCTCCAAAGCCGAGTCGTACTCATTCGGATTCCCAAAGACCGCATACCGGTCCGGACGCGTCGCCAAGCGAGCGACCGACTCGACAATCAGGCTATCCATTTTTCGCATCGCAGCCTGCCAAGAATGAAACTGACGCCCTACACCCTCAACGGCCTGAAAATTCGCTACGACCACTGATAAGCGATCACCCAACTCATCCAGCAGTCCCAGCAAATCGACCTCCTCAACCACTCGACACTCAAGTCCTTCCTCTTCAAGCGCCCTCGCCGCCACCGGCAATCCCACAAACTCCAAATCCATCTTCGCCGTCAGGCCCTTCGCAAAAGCGCCCAAACCAATCGCATCTCGAGTAATCAACAAAGCCATTTCAGCCATTACCACCTTCTCCCGGTCGCCCGGCGCCCAAGCAACAAAAATCCCTTACCCGCTCGACTTCAGTCCTTATCCAACTTTCCAAGCAGCATCGGATCTGAGACCAATGACCCCAAATTCGATTTCCATTGCCAAGGAAATCGGCAGTTCAAAACTCACCGTTCAGATAGTCCTTAACTCCGCAAACACAAGAGCCAAGCCATCTGAAACCGAACGATTCAAACCACCCACCGATCGATAGCGCAGAAACCGCGCTCGCCTCAGGGACGGCTAAACTCAAAGTTTGCATGTGGCTTGGCAGCTTGTTCGCTTCGATCCTCATCTTCCAACACGACTCATTGGTAGCGGAAATCGGTTTCGCCACCTTCGTCATGGCTCTCCTGATTGGAACGGCCTATGTCGCTTTTCCTTATTGGCAGCTCTATCGGAAAAATCGACAGCAATTTGAAAAGGAGGAAAACTCCAGCGCTTGCGCCAACCTTTCCATCCTCTTAAGTTTCACGACCTTGCTGGTCTTGAACCTGCTTACGCCAATAGAAACAAGTTGGAACCTGGCGCCCGTGTATCTCTTCCAAATCGTGTCAGCAGCATCCTACATTTTGGCAATCGTCCTCATTATTCTTTCGGCTGCAAAAGCCAAATCTCCGATCTGGCTACCCCAAACCGCATCGGTCGCCCTAGCCCTTAGCCTGAAACTTACCTTTTAGAACCAGCGACAAAACTCTGTTCAGCTCTCGAGACCCAACGCCCGAAAGATGCCCGATCACTACCGCATAGACGTCCGCCTAGAAGGACTCGACTATCGCTACGACGCCGAAAACGCTCCGACTGAAACGCCGCACGTTTTCGTCTACACCATTACAATTGAGAACAGAGGCGAAGAGACCATAAGACTGATCGGCCGCAAATGGGTGATCACTAAGTCGGATGGAGACCGGATCATCGTAGAGGGCGACAAAATAGTCGGCGAAGAACCCACGCTGGAACCCGGCCGCCGCTTCACCTACAATAGCTTTCATCTCTTGGACCAAGACGCTACCGCGGATGGCAGCTACTTCGGTATCGACGCAGAAGAACAACCCATCGTCATCCCGATTCCTAGTTTTGTGATGCAGATACCCCACGACTGAACTTGACCGGAATCCAGGACGCCCTATCTCTCGCTACGACATGCTCTTTGGACTCGAGGACAGACAATGGATCTTCATCGCAACCGTCGTTTTCGCGATCACATTCATCCTAGGCACCTACTCAGTCCTCAAGCTCCAGCGTAAAACCGCCAGCGTCTACACTCTCGGGCTCGTCACCTTCGGCTGGGTTCTCCAAACCATTGGACTCTACGCGCGCGGTCTCGAATACGGAGGCTGTCCCCTGGCAAACAACTTCGAGCTCGTCCAGTTCACCGTCTGGTCGGCCATCGTCCTGTACATTTTCGTCGGCCCCGCATTTCGGGTTTCGCTCCTCGGCGTTTTGACTTCGGGCTTCGCCGCCGCGCTTTCCATCCTTTCGCTCACCTTCCCCGGCTGGGACAGCGGCTCCCGAGAAGCGATCTTCGGCGACAATCCGTGGATAGAAACTCACGCCGCGCTCGCCCTATTCAGCTACGGCGTATTCGGCATCCAGGCCCTCATCTCCGGGATGTATCTTTCGCAAAGCCGCAGCCTTAAGACCAAAGAGCTGGGCGGACTGTTCCGCTTCATGCCTTCTATCGTCGAACTCCTTCGCATCAACCAGCGGCTTCTTCTTATTGGCCTCGTCATTCTTACCGTGTCGCTCGGCATCGGGCGCGTGCATTGGGCCGACGAAAACACCACAGTCGATGCCCTAAAACTGACCGCGACAATCGCTGTCTGGGTAGCCTACGGCATCATCTACTTTCTTCGCGTTCGCAAAGTCCTCTCTTCCAAACGCTTCGCTTGGACAAGTATTGCCGTATTCGCAATAGCCCTACTCTCGCTTGAAGCCGTCAGCAGCGACACCCCACCCACAGAACCCCCTGCCGCAACGAGCATAGAAAATGAGCTCCGATAACAGCAGGTTTCTACTTCTAAGCATCAATCACGAACACGTTCCCCTCGAAGAGAGAGAATCGTATTCAGTGAACGACGACAAACTACGAGAACTCTACCGCCTCGCTCGGGAATCTGCCGAGATTGAAGAATCCCTAGTGCTTAGTACCTGCAACCGCTTCGAACTCTACGCGAAGTCGACCGCCGACTCTCCACAAAACCCTCTCACCAAAATACTCGCCGATCTCCACCAAATAGACTGCGAGGAAATCGAGTCCCACGCCATCACCGAAATGGGACAAGAAGCAGTCACTCATCTTATAGAGGTCTCTGCCGGCCTTCGGTCGCAAATCACCGGAGAAGCCGAAATCCTCGGTCAAGTGAAGCAAGCCTACGCCAAATCCCAAGAGCTCGGAGGCGCAGGCAAACTCATCAACCGCGTTGCCCAAAAAGCCTTCCAAGCCGCTAAGCAAATCCGCCACAACACTCCCATTGGTCAAGGCACCATCAACATCTCCAACGTCGCCGTAGACCTTTCGCTCAAAATCTTCGGCGATCTCAACGAAGCTTCGGTACTTGTCCTCGGAACGGGCGAAATTGGCGAAAAAACCGCCCAATCTCTCATGCGGCGCGGAGCCAAAAAGTTCGGCGTCGCAAGCCGTTCCATCGAACGCGCCACCGCATTCGCCGCCCCCTTCAACGCAAAGCCGCATGCCTCCGACAACCTCGCGTCCTACCTTCCCGAATACGACATCATTATTGCAGGCATCGGCGTTAAGGAAGCGATCATCACTAAAGACCTGGTTCGCAAGTTGAAGCCCGACTACCGAGACAATCCCCTTTTCCTCATCGACCTAGGGCTCCCGAGAAACATCGACCCCAAATGCGAAGACTTCGACAATGTCTACATCTACAACCTAGACGACTTGGCGAAGATCTCAGAAGACAACTTGGCCGAGCGCCGCAAAGCCATTTCAGCGAGCCGCGAAATCGCCCTCCAAAAATCCTCCTTCATCTGGCAAAACCTCCAGAAGCGCGGCCTGATCTAGCCCCAATGGAAGCGATTCCCCTCAATCTTCCCTGCCCAGAGTGCAACCAAACGATCGCAATGCCGACCCAATGGGTCGAGGGCATGCGAATGAACTGCCCTAAATGCAGCGCGTCCATTTCGGAAGGCGATGTTAAGGCGATCTTGAAGAACATGAGCGAAGGCCTTCAAGAGTTGCGGGAAGCGATGGAGGAGAAAGCAAAGAAGCGAAGGTTTGAATAGAGCTTCATTCACATTGCCCTAAATTGTATTGCCCCCCTCAAGACAGCCAACCATCAATACCCCATGTCTATCTTTACCCTACTGTTCGGCTCAGATACTAACGAAGAAGACGGCTGGACTCAGCCTCAGCGTGAAGCGCTTATCAATCTCCTGACGCTCGCCATGTATGCTGACAGCCACCTCTCGCTCAGCGAACAGCAAGCCATCGACGCCCATATCGAAAAGCTCTATTGGAATTCCGACGCCTCCGTCGAAGCATTCAGTAACCGTTCAATCACCCGAGCCAGAGATGCCCGCAATAACGATGAACTCAAACAGGATTACCTATCCGACATCGCGGATCAACTGGGCGACGCCAAAGGAAAAGCCTACGAAATCTGCAAATCTGTGCTCGCCTCAGACGGACACGCCGAAGAAGAGGCCGCTTTTCTCAGCTCGGTGAAAACCGTATTCAAAATCTGATGACTGAAGATGCGATCATAGATCGCCCCGTCTCTAATTTCCGATAATCCGATTCGACTCGCTCAAGAAAATACCCTTCAGATTCATCTCGAGAGCCTGAGGATTTGGAGAATTCTTCAAGCCATCCCCCTTACTGATCAGTCCTTGCTTAATTAGACGGAACAGCTCCTTGTTGAAGGATCGCGATCCACTTTCAGGGGAAACATCCAACAAGGCCGGAACCTTGTCGAACTTGCCCTCCTTCACCGTGCTGCGAACCACCGAGTCAGCCACCAAAATCTCCTGAGCCGGCACCCGGCCATCACCCTCCAGGTGAGGAATCAGCTTTTGAACGATAATGCCGCGCAGCGTCTCGGAAAGCTTGCGCTGGACCATCGGATGCTGTTCTGACGGGAAGTACTCGAAAAGACGCAGCAATGCCTGCTGAGCGCTCGAAGCGTGCAAGGTGGTGAAAACGAGGTGACCTGTTTCTGCCGCCGCAAGCGCAGTTTCGAAAGTCTCCTTATCCCGCATTTCGCCAATCAAGATGATATCCGGATTCTGACGCAGAACCGCCTTCAAGGCATGCGGAAAACTCGGCGCATCGATACCGATTTCGCGCTGATTGAACACCGACTTCTTATCGATGAAATTATACTCGATCGGATCCTCCAAAGTCACCACGTGACGGTCCATCTGATGGTTAATCCAATTCAGCATACAAGCCATGGTGGTACTCTTACCCGCTCCCGTGGCGCCGCATAGCAAAACGATCCCATCCTTTCCCTTCGCCATCTGAGTAAGCGTATCCTGATCTAGCTTCAGATCTTCGAAATTCGGAATCGAGCTCTTGATGTGACGGAAAACGATACTCACAGAACCGCGCTGAAGAAACGCGTTGACGCGAAAGCGACCCGCTTGCTCCAAGAAATACGCAAAATCCACCTGCCCCTCCATCTCCCATTGCTCTTGGAAATTGCCGGGAATGCTCTCCAGGACGAAGTTCAGAACATCTTCCCCATGAATCGGCGGCATATCGACCTCTTCGAGCGCTCCGTTAAGCCGCAAATAGCCCGGTTTGTCCGACTTGACCATAATATCGCTAGCCCCGTTTTCAACTGCGAGGTAGAGAAGCTCGTTAAAGATTTCAGAAGACATGAGTTTATAGGGTTCAGCTAAAGATCAGGAAATTGTCTCTAAAAGATCAGGAAATTGTCTCTAAGAACGTCTTCGAAGATTCGCTTCCGAATCGATGCAGCTTGATTCTCGAAGCCAAAACCGTTGCTGCAGTCGGAGGTAGAACCCGCGGGTATCCCAGACGCGCAAACGGATTTTTGGGTCGAGAGTAAGCAAGCCGGCGAAGAGAATGGAATTATCGAAGGCTCTCTTAATGATTGACCACCCCTTTAAATCGGCTTGGAACTCGAATCCTTCACCTCAACCTCAAAGGAATTATGAGCACCGCACGATATACTGGATCGATCACGGCAATCGCGACCCCGTTCGACGAGAATGGCGCCCTAGCTGTTTCTGATCTCGAAAAACTCGTGGAGAGCCAAATCGCAGCGGGCATCAACGGTATACTACCCGTTGGAACCACTGGCGAGTCTCCCACCCTCAATCACGACGAGCACAACCAAGTCGTTGATATTGTGGTGGATAAAGCCAAAGGCCGCGTTCCTATCATCGCCGGGGCCGGTTCAAATTCTACGCGAGAAGCTGAATTCCTGACGAAGCATGCTCACGACTCCGGAGCAGATGCTATCCTTCACGTTACGGGCTACTACAATAAGCCCTCCCAAGAAGGCATCTTCCAACACTTTTCTCGCATCGCAGAGCTAACGGACAAGACGATTATCCTATACTCTATTCCAGGTCGTTGCATGGTCGATATCAGCGTTGAAACCGTTGAGCGGTTGCTTGCTAAATACCCGCACGTCAATCACATCAAGGAAGCGGGCGGGTCCGTCGAGCGCGTGGACGACCTCAAGCAAGCAATGGGCGACGACATCGTAGTCCTCAGCGGAGACGACAGCCTCACCCTCCCCTTTATTAGTGTGGGCGCTGAAGGCGTCATCTCAGTCGCTTCCAACGCTCTGCCCGCAGAGGTAGTCGCAATGGTAGATGCGGCTTTAGCGGGCAACCTCAAAGAAGCCCGCCGGCTTCATCAAGCGATGTATCCCATTTTCAAAGCGCTCTTCGTAGAGCCTAACCCCGTTCCCGTAAAAGCATGCCTACAGCAGCTCGGCATTTTTTCAACCGACCGCGTCCGCATGCCGCTATGGGAAATGCCCGAGGAAACCAAGACTATGGTCCTCGACACATTCGCCAAGGCTCAAGTCTCTACACAAGCCCTCGCAACCGCCTAAGCCATGTCGCTCACTATCTGCATTAATGGATACAAAGGCCGAATGGGTCAGGCGATAGCGGAGGCTATCGAAGAAGCGGGTCATGCCATCACCGGTCGTATTG
>JBCCZW010000120.1:0-9146 GCA_039186805.1 Verrucomicrobiota bacterium | reverse complement strand
TGAATTTGGCCAATGTGGACACTCCCTATGTTCACCTTTCATTCGGCGTACCGCGGCTGGCGAATGGGACGGTTATTCCTGGCGAAAGACTTATCTTTTCGACGAACTTGATGGGCTCGCCGGAGTTGGAAGGGGTAGATTGGACGACTTTCGATCCGGTGCTTAATCTGGATGGTCGCTTGACTGCAGAAGGCTTCGTTTACGATCTGCATAATCAGGGATTTTCCGCCGTTTCATTCTTGGTAGAAATCTACCCTGAATTGGATGCAATATTAGAAGAGGATCCGGATTTCTTCGATAGCCTCTTGGATCAGGATATAGAAGACCTCGCCTTCGAGTTTTATATATTCGCCACGGCGACGCCTTTGAGCTCGCAAGAATATATCGATTTGCAGACTGCGAGAGCCGAGGAGATTCGCCTCGCAATACTGGAAGATGAGGACGCTCCGCAGGCGCTGGTAATCGCTGCCTCCGACGCCTTGAATTTCGCTGATCTGTATTTGGCGGGCTTGGCTGCGACAGATCAGCTGAGGGCAGAGGATCTAGCGCCAGAAATTCTTGAGTCGCCTCGATTTGCTAGCTACTTGGCAGCGGTTGCGGCAGGGCTACTTTCGGATGGGGAAGGCTCCTCTTCGCTTCCGGAAGATAGCATCGCTTCTTTCTACGAGAGTTTGAGGTTGTGGCTGGGCGATAACCCAGACGCTTTTGGTACAGCGGAATTGCCCGAGGCCGACGAATTCGATTTAGGCGCCGAAGCAGATACCCGTTTCGAAGCATTCAGAATCTCAGTGAGCGTAGGCGATTTAGTTGAAAGCCTAGAGGTCGTAGAGCGCGCGGAGGATTCGCCGCTTGATGACCTGCTCGGCTTTACCGGGGAACGCAGCCCATTGATCAGACTCACGGGTCCAAGCGGTTTTGGAGACTCGAATTTCGTCCCGGCTGGATACGATTTGCCCTACTCGCTCCGCTTCGGTTCGGATGCGAGCGAAACGGAAGCGATTAACGAGATTCGCATTATCCAAGCGATTGACGCAGACCTCGATCCGAGGAGCTTTATGCTGAGCGATATTCGCTTGGGCGATTTAGAGTTAGCACTACCAAACGCTGCTTCCTTTACCGGCGAGTTCGACTTCACTGATTCTCGTGGATTCGCGGTGCAGGTGACGGCTGGGGTAGATGTGGAAGCCGGCTACGCCACTTGGCTCCTCAGAGCGATTGATCCGGATACCGGAATCACCTTGCGAGGAACGAATCCTCAAACTGGTCAGCCGCAGGGACTTCTCGTTCCGGGAGCGGAAGGCGTAGTGGGATATACGATACAGCTAGAAGATGACGTTTCTACGGGAGACGTGGTCGAGGCGACGGCTCGGGTGATCTACGGATCCGATGCGCCGCTCGATTCCAACACTCGTGAATCCGTTGCGGATGCGGTCGCTCCTGTTACAACGCTCACCGTTTCGCAGTCTGGCGACACTTATACTCTGGATTGGACGGCGCTCGACGATTCGCTCGGCTCCGGGGTGGATGAATACACAATATACGTTTCTTTGGCGGGCGGTCCGTTTACTTTGCTCCAGCAACGCACGAGCGAAACGCGATTGGTCTACTTGAACGAGTCAGGCTTTGAAGCTAACTTCATCGTACGCGCTCAGGACAACGCGGGCAATGTGGAAGCGGGTCCGCTGGGCGTATTGCTTCCAGAACTACTGCCGTTCATCAATTTGGGAACCTTGCCGCAAGCGCCTGATGGAGGAACGCAGGACTTGCCGATTGCCGATATCCAGGAAGAGATTTCTACGAATCCGCTGTTTTTGGAAGCTCTCTTGGGAATTGTGGGCGCCCAATCGAGCTCGCGTCCTTCGGGCTTTGAGAACGTGTTTGCTCCATTCACAGGCACGGGATTCGCGACTGAGATTCCCGATTCGGGCGCTGGGATTGGACCTTTGGGGATCGCTTTCGCGCCTGATGGCGAGACGGTCATAATCAGCGGCGGCGAGGGCAGAAATTCTCTGTGGAGCTTCAGTTTGGCGGGTGGCGAAGCAGTCACGCCATTGGCTGTGCTGGATGTACCGATTTACGATATGGCCTTTGATGGAAGCGGTCGTCTCTGGGCAACTACTGGGGGTGGTCCGCTGGTCCAGATCGATCCTAATTCAGGCGCGATTCTCGCTCGATTTGGAGAGGGCGTTACGCTTGGTTTGGCCAAGGACCCTGATAGCGAACGCTTCTTTGTCGCGACGCGTACTGGGGTCGAAATTTTCGATATCGCGACCTCAAGCTTTACCCCATTCTCTACGATCCAAGTCGACGGCTTGGCATTTGCCCCGGACGGAACGCTCTGGGGCACGGCATGGCCAAGGGGTGGGGAGGTGATCCGCTTCGATGATCGAGGAAGAGCGGAGGTCGTGCTGGTATTGGAAAACGAAGCAGAGGGCTTGGCCTTTGGAGTCGATGGCACCCAGACCGAAAACTTGCTTTTCGTGACGCAAGGAAATGCGGGAATTTTGACTGTGGTGGATCTGGTTTCGATGCAAACCGCTACTGTGGCGAATGGCGGGTCCCGCGGAGATTTCATTCACATTGATCAGCGGGGCAGGGTGTTCGTAACTCAGTCAGATCAAGTTACCTTGCTCGACCTCGTATCGGAGCCGCTGATCATAGCGACCAACCCGATCGATGGCGAGGACGTGAACCCAGTGGTCACTCAAATTAGCCTCACGTTCAACCAGGACATGCTCAACGATGGTTCGGCCAACGCGGTGACTTCTTTGACGCATTACCAATTGCTGGCCACCGGTTCAGGGGAGGACATCGCCATTGAGAGCGCGGTCTATGACCCAATTTCCCGCACCGTTACTTTGACCGTCGCTCCCTTGCAGGCCGATGCCTACCAGCTCACGGCTTTGACCAGTTTGACCAGCGAATTTGGCGTGCCGATGAGCGAGGTTTTCACCAGCGAGTTCGTCGTTCTGCAAGACCTCACTGCTATCTTGCCAGTCACGCTCATCAATACCCGAACCGACGAGGGCGCGGGAACGATTACTTTCGACTTAAACGTCGAGAATACGACGCCATATGGTCTGATTGGTCCCGTCCGATTGGTCTTTGGCGGATTGTCAGCGGACGGCGATGGACCACAGTTGGCTGGCTTTGACGGCTTGACGCTCGATGGGCGTCCTTTCTTGGACATCACGCCGATTGGCGTCGAAACCTGGGCATCTGGCGAAGTGATTTCGCAGACGGTGACGATATCGAATCCCTCAGGTCTGGCCTTCAATCCTCTTTTATCTGTGTTGGCGCGAATCCCGGCTAATCTCCTCCCTGAAATCACGAGTACCCCAGGCGCCGCCGCCTCAGTGGGAGTTGTTTATGAATATACGGTTCAAGCTACCGATGCAGATGGCGTATCCATTAGCTACCTACTCATCGACGGACCTGAAGGCGCAAGTATTGATGAGGCGACTGGCTTGCTCCGGTGGACTCCCACGGGGGATGATCAGTCATCGACCGAATTTACAGTGAGGGCCTACGACGAGCGAGGCGGCTTTGATACGCAAACTTGGACGGTTGAAGTAGATGGCGGGAATCGCGCCCCTGTCATCGTTTCGATCGGAGATCTCTTAGTTGGAGAAGGCAACTTAATCGAAGCGCCGATTGCAGCCAATGATGCCGACGGCGATGAGATCATATTCACCTTTAATGATCTTCCTGCAGGAGCGGTTTTCGATCCAGCGAGCGGCTCGCTGAGATGGCAACCTAGTTTCGACGCTGCGGGAGTTTATGAGATTGGCGTGATCGCCTCGGACGGTTTGGCGAGCAGCGTATCCACATTTACGATTACGGTATTCAATGTAAATCAGGCCCCTGTTCTCAAGAAGCCCGTGGATCGCATCTTGAGCGAAGGGGATAGTCTCTTTATTGGCTTTTCTGCATCGGATGCGGATGGAGATGCGCTAAGCTACCGTGCAGAGGGGTTGCCGGCGGGCGCCGAATTAAACCCATTAACGGGAGTGCTGTCATGGACTGCTGGATACGATCAAAACGGCTCCTATGAAGTTGAGGTCTTCGCCAGCGACGGAATGAGCGAAAGCTCAGAAAGCTTCACGCTAGAGGTTCTCAATGTAAACGGTCAGGTCGCTTTCGATGCCCTAGATCCTGTTGCGATCTTCGAAGGGCAAACGCTGCAGCTGCGTATAGCCTTGACGGATCCTGATCAGCCGGAAGACGAAGTGATCGTTTTGCCGGATGGCAGTATTTCAGCCTCGAATTTCCAAGCGAACCTCACTTGGACGATTCCCGACTTGCCGGAGGGAGCTAGTTTCGATCCGACCACGCGGATTTTGCGGTGGATTCCTGGATTCGATCAGGCTGGCTCTTACGCGTTAACCTTCGGCGTTGCGGATGATGGCGACGGTACTGGCGCGCCTACGACCGATACGGTGACTTTGCAGATCGAAGTGAGCGACGCGAATGCCGCTCCGATTCTGGAAGGCGTGACGACACAGACAGTGGCGCCTGATGCTGTATTTGTTTTTGAGATACGGGCTAACGATCCCGACGGTACCATTCCTCTCATTGAGTTTGAAGGACTGCCCGACTTTGCGACGATAGTTTCCAATGCAAACGGTCTTGCGCGGATTAGCGTGGCTCCGGACGTGTTTGATGGCGGCGACTATGTTGTGACGGTGAGGGCTACTGATGCCGGCAATGGCAATCCGCTAGCGGCGATCTCTACCGAAACCAGTTTCGTGATCGACGTACCTGTGGCGAACACGCCGCCTCGCTTCGATTTCGCGGGGGATCAGGTAGCTCAGCCCGGCGTTGAATTGGTCTTCCAGCTGAGGGTTGTTGATTTAGATGAAGATGCGCTGAGCTTCTCCGCAGATAATTTGCCCGCGGGGGCTAGCTTTACGGCCACCGCTGTCTATGGAATCGCCGAATTCCGTTGGACGCCGCAGGCGGGCGATGTGGGCACTGAAACGATCACCTTCCGCGTTTCGGATAGCGGCAATGACGGGGCGGGCGCAATCGAGAGCGATACGCTTGTATTGGATATTGTAGTACAGTCGCAGAATGCGGCTCCAGTGGTTGAGGCGGTTCCGATTCAGACGCTATTTGAAGGTTCGCCCTATTCGCTGCAGATCGCGGCTTCTGATCCAGATGGCCATGAGCTTACCTATACCGCATTGGACCTGCCTCGCGGGGCTTCGGTAGATCCTGAAAGCGGCGCGCTCAGTTGGACGCCTGATTTCGCTCAAGCTGGTTCTTATTCGATTACTGTAGTCGCCTCGGATGGAAGCCTCTCGGCGAGTCGCGAAATCGTTCTGGATGTCGAGAATGTCAATAGAGCCCCGACCTTTGCAACGCTTCCCGCTCTTACTGCTCAAGAGGGGATCGAAACGGTTTTCGCCATTGTGGCTTCTGATCTCGATGGAGACACGCTCTCTATCAGAGTGGATGGTAGCTTGCCAAACGGGGCGAGCTTTGATGTCTCTACGGGAACGGTCGTTTGGACTCCTGGTTTCGACCAAGCGGGTGATTACGTCTTCCGTTTTGAAGCGAGCGATCCAGACGGCGCCAGCGTCGCGACGGAAGTTTCCGTATCGGTTGGAAACGTCAACCGCAACCCAGTGTTGCCGGACTTGAGCGGTCGTGTCGTCGTGATTGGCGAGACCTTCGAACTTGCGCTACAAGCGTCGGATCCCGATTCGGGGCAGATACTGAGCTACTCGTTGGAAGATGCTCCTGATGGCGCGACTTTTGATGAGGCGACCGGAGTTTTCGTTTGGACTCCTCTGGCGATTCAAGCGGGGGAATATAGTCTTCGCTTCAGCGCCACCGACGGCGAGGCGAATGACAGTCAGTCGCTGAGGCTGGTAGTATCCGAAGAATTGATACCACCCTCAGTCTTTATCGATTTGGTCCCGAGTTTCCCAGTTTCTCTGGGACAGTTCTTGCAGATACAAGTAATCGGCTCGGGAGTGGCGGATATCGCTTCGATCCAGTTGCTCATCGATGGAGAGGCGGCCACTTTGGATGATCAAGGTCGCGTCGCTTTCACTCCAGACCGGGCGGGACAATACGAGTTGGTGGCGACGGTCACTGATATTGATGGGGAGACCGGAACTGCGATCGAGCGATTAAGAGTTCTAGATGCGACCGATGCCGACGCGCCGGTGGTTTTGATTTCCGGCCTTTCCGATAATGCATCAATAACAGAGGTCACTTCTATTAGCGCCGTGATCGAAGATGTGAATCTCGACTTTTATCGCTTGGAGCTGATACCGCTTGCGGGAGGCGAGTCCATCCTCCTGGCTGAAGGCTTTGAAAGCTCGTCTGATCTTGCTGTCGATTTTGATCCTAGCCTCCTTGCTAATGGAGCCTATCGCCTGCAATTGACCGCGTTCGATATTGGAGGCCGCAGCAGCGTAGAGAGTAGACTTATCGAAATCAACGCTCTTGAGAGAGCAGGCTCCCTCCAGATTTCGAATACGGACCTGAGCGTTATTTTGGGTGGAGAAACCCTCGAACTGGTTCGCTTCTACGATAGCGCTGCTGCGGCGACGAGCCGCGTATTCGGATTTGGAGGGAAGTTGCTCGCTTACGATCTGAATGCGTCGCTCATCCTCGATGAGACTGGAAACGAGAGCTTGGGGCTGTTTGCTCCGGTTCAAATTGGGACGCGGATATTCGTCGACTTGCCCGATGGTTCTCGGGCCGGATTTACCTTTGATCCTGTGGAAGTTTCGGATGCGGGATCCTCTAAGATCTATCGCGCTGCTTGGCGAGCGGATGCGGGGATTGACTATCAGCTGGATTCCTCGCCAGCGCTTCTGCAGCTAGCCGGAGGTTCCTTCTACGAGTTGGAAACTGGATTGGCGTATAATCCGAACAACGACGCCTTGGAAGGACCTGCCTACACTTTGACCGGCTCTGAGGGAGATCTTTATTTCTATGGAGCAGATGGTTTGCTGAGCGAGACGGAGAGCTCCTCGGGAGAAGTTCTCTTGTGGAGCGCGAGCGGGGTGGTCGCTTCTAATGGCGATAGACTCAGTTTCCAGTGGGACGCGCAGGGTCGACTGATCGCGCTCATCGGCGCTTCGGGAGTGGAAGTTTCTTACCGGTACGACTCCGAAGGCAATTTGGCGAGCGTCTCGCGCGTTAGCGATGGATGGTATCAGAAATTTGGTTACGAAAATCCGAGCAACCATCGACTATCGGCAGTCGGCAGCTCGGAATTGAGCGAGAGTTTGGTAGCTCGCTACGATTCTCTGGGACGGCTTGAGAGTGTCGATTCTGCAGTCGGTAACTTGGGAGCCCTACGAGACTTCAACGGATTGGTCTTTGATGGCGTTCTTGGAGCAGGGGAAACTGATTGGCTGGTCTTCGAAATCACGGAAAGCGAACTGTTGAGGGCGCCTAGCGGATCAGTCTTGCTGGGAATCGAGTTGGAAGGGTCCGGTTTTGATTCAGAACTTCTAGCGTCTTTGAACGGAGCCTTGGTGGAACTTGTAAGTTCTGGGAATCGCACTGTAGCCATTGTATCGATTTCCGAGGCGGGGGCCCATGCGATTTCCGTGAAGGGATCAACTGAGAGCGATGCGGGCGCGTACCAGCTCGAGGTCTACCTCGTCGGCGACTCGAATGGAGACAATAAGGTAGACGGTCTTGACGATGCGTCGGCCGATGCGAATCGAGATGGAACGTCGGACGACCTTGATCGCTTTTTGAATAATCGCAATTTCGGCTTTATCGCGAATCGCGCTCCGACGGCCGTTGCGGGGGATGCGTTAACTCACGTAGATCTGCCGTTGCAGATTGATTTGAGCGATTTGGGGATGGATGCGGATGGCGATCCGCTGCGTTTCCACGTTTTGGATACGACTAACGGATCCGTTCGTTTGTCGGAAGACGGTTCTTCTGTTTGGTTTACTCCAGGAAGTGGATACGTTGGAGACGCAAGCTTTACCTTTGTGGCGGACGATGGAGACGCTCGTTCTTCGACAGCGACGTACACTGTGCAAGTCAGCGATGCGGCTCTCGTAAGCCTCAGTCTGGAAGAGCAGGTAATTCGCTTGGACTCGGGCGAATCCGTTCGTTTGGTGGTGACTGGCGATTTTGAGGACCAGACGAATGTGCTTTTGCCTGCGAGCTATTTGAGCTTCGAGTCGAGCAATCCTGATGCAGGCGTGGTTACAGATCAAGGTTGGCTCTTGGCGGTTGCGAATGGCTTTGGAGCCTTTATCGTTTCGGTCGGAGGCTTGAGGACGGTAGGAGCCTTCAGAGTCGGACCTACCGAATCGCAAGCTGATATCGATTTGGAAGAGGGCGGTTTGGTCACCCAGTCACCCGCCGTGGCGGTCGCGATTAACGGCGGTACGTTCGAGGTGACGGTTTTCCATGCAGATGGCAGTTTGCTGTCAGATGTTTCGTATTGGTTGGGCAATGACGCGCTCGGCAGCGTGTCGGCAAGCGGCGTTGTCACCGGGCAAGAAGAAGGGTCCACCAGTCTTTTGGTGGTTTATCGAGGTCAGGCTTTGGAAATTCCGGTCGAGGTGGTTCGTCCGACTGCGGCTCCTGTTGAAGTAGATGACAACGGAGGCGTAGTAGAGGCTGGAGACGGTTCCTTGCTGACGATTGCTCCCGGGGCCCTGGAAGATCCATTCGATGTGACCATCGATTTGGTGACTGAGGGAGAGCTGCCTTACGTGCTATTGGACGGTCAGAAGTTCTTCACCGCTTTCGACATCGATTTTGGAGATCAGGTCTTAAATCAACCTGCTCAGTTGGCGATTCCGGCGGGGGCTTTGCCGGTGGGACGCGACGTAGCGCTTTACCACGCGTCCACTATTGTGGGTCCTGGCGGAGACGAGATCCGCGTATGGCTGCAAACTGAGTTTGGCGTAGTGGGAAGCGATGGGTTTATCCGCACAGGCGAGGGACCAGTTTCGGCGGGCATCCGCGACTCTGGAGTGTATCTAGTGAGCGAGATTGATCCGACTACGAACGGAACGCTCGAAGTCGAGTTCAATATCGATGGTAGGATTTCTACGAATACAGAGTCGTTGTTGCGCGTGTTAGATACAACGGGGGGGAGCACGACGCCGACGCCTTAGACCACACCAAACACAACCCCCCGCCGCCGT
>JBCCZW010000119.1:0-9152 GCA_039186805.1 Verrucomicrobiota bacterium | reverse complement strand
GTTCGGTCATATGGCGATTTGCAAGAAGTACGGCGGGACGGTTACGCGAGCGGGGATTTTGTTGATGGTTTTCACGCCCATGCCCTATGCCGATACGACATCTGCCTGGGGATTTCGCGAGCGTTACAAGCGGCTGGCGGTTGGCTTTGGCGGCATGTACGTCGAAATGTTCCTGGCGGCCCTCGCTGCTGTAGTCTGGGCGAAGAGCGGAGGGGGCATTGTAAGCGATCTGGCTTACAACGCCATGCTGGTCGGCTCGATTTCGACATTGGTATTCAATCTGAACCCGCTTTTACGTTTCGACGGCTACTTCATTTTGACGGATCTGAGCGGCATCGCGAATCTCTATCAAAGAAGCCTCAAGCAGCTCGGCTATCTTTGGGAAAAGTATCTGTTCGGCTTAAAGCGGGAATTATCGCCCGCTAATGATCGGGCGGAAGCTTGGGTCTTAGCGCTGTATGGAGTTTTTGGAGGCGTTTATCGATTCGCGCTGTTCGCTTCCATTCTCTTTTTCGTCTGGGACAGGTTTCTTTTGCTGGGCGTGATTATGGGATTGATTTGTCTGGTCGCCTGGGTGGTCAAGCCGAGCTTCAAGCTCGTCAAGTATTTGGGAAGCAGTCCTAAGCTTCATCTTCGAAGGGCGAAGGCCGTGGGCATTGTTGTGGGTCTGGCGGTAGCGCTTATTTTCGCTTTGCGTTGGATTCCCTTGCCGCAGTCGATTCGAGCGCCGGGGATCTTGGAGGCTCAGCGCTACGCTACGCTTTCGAGCGCGAGTTCGGGGCGAATCGTAGAGTTCCTGAGCGAACCCGGCGCTTTGGTGAAGGCGGGGCAGGCGCTGGCCAGGATGGAGGATCGGGAGCTGGAACTCTCTTTACGGGAGATGGAGGCTCAGTTAGTGGAAGGCCGGGCTCGAGTGAGGCAAGCTTTGGCTGATAATCCTTCTTCAAGACAAGTGTTGGCTGGCTATTTGAATGCTCTTGAGGAACGGGCTGCCGAGTTGAAAGAGCGCGAAAAAGGGCTGATTGTGAGGGCGCCGATCGATGGGTTTTGGATCGCCCCCGATATCGAGGAAGCTATTGGAGTGTGGTTGCCTCGCGGTACGAGCATGGGCGAAGTTTTGGATACGAGCGTATTCGAGTTCCGGGTACAGGTGCCGGTGGATCGCGTTTCGCAGATTGTTTCCGCTTCCAACGGCCCTGCAGTGGTTCGATTGGATGGGCAGCCTTGGACGCGGCTGGATGTGGGTGATCGCATCCTGGTGGCTGCGGCGCCTGAGGCCGCGCCGCGCGAGGGGGATGGGGATTCGCAGCCTTCATTCGAGTTTAGGGGAACTGTGGAAAAGGATGAAGAGGCAACGCTGCTTCATGGACTGGCAGGGCAGATTCGCTTTGAACTGCCAGCCCAGAGCATTTGGCAGCAAGGCAAGCGAATGTGGCGACAGTTTCTGGAGAAAAGGGAAAGCGCATCTAGCCTATGAGTCGTTCAAGTTCGATTGCTTTGGAGCGTTTGGCTGCTCCGGATCCGGAGCCGCTCTACAAAGGTTTGGACGCGGCGAATCTCTCTCTCCGCAGGAAGTGGGGCAAGGGGAAGTTATCTGCCGCAGAGGCGATGGAAGTAGCGGAAGCAGCCCTTGGATACGAGGCGGAGCTTGAGAGCGCCACGGATGCTCGGCTGCGTCTGAAACTCGATCATTTACGTCGCTCTTTAAGGAGAGAGGGAATGGATAGCGGGGGTTGCCGTTCAGCGGAAACCTTGGCTTTATTGAGGGAGATTGGAAGACGTTCTTGGGGGCTGAGGGCTCACGACAATCAGCTCGCCGGCGTGCTCGCGATGAGCGAAGGCGTGGTCATCGAGATGGCGACGGGAGAAGGTAAGACCTTGGCGGCGGCTCTGACGGCGCTGCTTTCGGCCTGCGGGGGAAAGCCCTGCCATGTGGTGACGGTGAATGATTACTTGGCCAAACGGGACGCTCAGAGCTTTGGAAAGCTATCGACTTGGACAGGCGTCAGCGTTGCTGCGGTGACGGGCGAGATGAATCCCAGCGAAAGAAAACGGGCGTATGCAGCCGATGTGGTTTACACCACTAGCAAGGAGCTGTTGGCTGATTTTTTGAGAGATCGCATTGCGCTGGGGACGGCCTCGTCCGCCGAGCGCTTGGCATTGCGTCAGCTGGCCGGCAGCGATCGCGCGGAGCGGAGAGTTGTGCAGAGAGGATTGCACACGGCGATTGTTGATGAGGTCGATTCTGTGTTGATCGACGAGGCAGTGACTCCTCTGATCATATCCCGAGCGCAGGAAAATGATACGCTTAAAGCGGCTTGCGAGGAAGCGTTCCGTCTGTCGGAGGAATTGATCTTGGACGTCGATTTCAAGGTCGACGCGCAAGTAAAACGCGTGGATTTGACGCGGCAAGGGGAGGATCGCTTGCAAAGCATGGCGGAGTCGTTGCCGCCAATTTGGAGGGGAGGCGATCGCCGTCGCGAACTCGTTGAGCAAGCCTTGCAAGCCAAGCATTTTTTCCAGAGGGAAAAGCAGTATATCGTGGAGGACGGTAAGATTGTGATCGTCGATGAGTTTTCGGGTCGACTGATGGGTCAGAGAACTTGGAGGGAGGGGTTGCACCAAGCGATAGAAGCTCGTGAAGGTCTTGAGATTACGAGCCCGAGCGAAACGGTGGCGCGGATGAGTTTTCAGCGATTTTTTCGCTTGTTTCCCTGTCTTTCAGGGATGTCGGGTACGGCCATGGAGGCAGCTGGGGAGCTATGGCAGATTTACCGTTTGGGCGTAATTTCGATCCCCACGCATCGTCCGATTGCGAGGCAACAATATGCTGAAAAGCGCTTCATCTTCGAGGCTGAAAAGCGACTGGCGATCGTTGAAGAGGTGATTGAAATTCACGATTCTGGGCGGCCTATTTTACTTGGCACGCGGAGCATTGAAGGGAGTGAAACGCTGTGCGACGAACTGCGGAAATGTGGTTTGCCGGTAAGGCTCCTCAACGCGCGCAAGCATGAGGAGGAAGCGCAGATCATTGCCTTGGCGGGTAAAAAAGGAGCGATTACAATCGCCACCAATATGGCGGGACGAGGGACGGATATTCGCCTTGGAAAAGGCGTCGCGGCGATGGGCGGCTTGCATGTGATCGCGAGCGAAAGGCATGAATCTGGGCGAATCGATCGGCAGCTTTTTGGCAGATCCGGACGTCAAGGTGACGACGGCAGCGCCCGTTCTTTCGTCAGTTTGGAGGATGAATTATTTCACCGATTCTTACCCAGATTTGTTTCGTCCGGCCTCAAATCGGTGGCCGGCTTCTTGCCTTTTTCCCGTGATTTTCTATTTGGAAAAGCCGCGTCCTGGGCGCAGTGGAACGCTCAAAATCAGGCTTACAAGCAGCGACGACGCGTCTTGCAGAGCGATCAGTGGTTGGAGGAATCACTGGGATTTGCGGGAGCGAAAAGAATCTGAATGCGGGTTCAGGAGAGCGTGTTTCTCTCGTACTTTGTTTCCATGCCCAGATTTTGAGAATGAGCCATTTTGGCTCAACTAAGATTTTAATCTTGCGCCTCTAAGGTGTTTTACGGTTTTTCTACAGCTGTTAAAAATCCGTCAATTGACGGTTTCTTCCGCAACGACATCTCCTCTTCTGAATGGGTCAATCTCGCTTTAAGCTCGAAGCTCTCGAACCGCGCATCATGCTCGCGGCGGATGCGGCTTTTGTTGGAGGAGCGATCGAGAGTCTCAGCGGGAAGCCTGAAGAATCGATTTTGCTGGAGAGCGATTCCGACGAAATTCAGGTGTTCGAGGGTTTCGAATCCGGTGGATTATTTGAGGGATTCGACGCGGTGGAACAGGAGCCGCGAGCTGAGGATTTTGATGACGCGAGTAATGACTCAGGCGCATCAGAGTTGGAAGCGACTCAGTCCGAAGAAAACGGTGCAGCCACTTTCGAGGAGGTTGATCCGGCGGTTTCGGAGGCTGTAGATTTGGATGTGTTCGAGGCTGAAAAGTCTTTAGAAGTCCGGCCGCAAACGGAGTCGGATTTCAATGATTTGAGTTCACGAATGGTGATGACCTTGAATGCTGGCAACGGTCCACCGGCGATGGGAGCTGTCGCTCAAATAATGAGCGAATCGGGGGATGAGGACGAAGATTTGTTAATTAAGACCCTTGCAGAGGATTTTCCCGCTGTAACGGTTTTTTGGGTTTCGGATGTGGACGGTTTTTGGGATGAGGCGAGCAATTGGAGCACTGGCGTAGTGCCCACATCATCGGATTCGGTGATGATAGATCGGGATGGTGTGGACGTCACAGTGACCGTTCGAGCGAATGCTGAGGTCGATTATTTGGTGAGCAATGAGTCGCTCGCCATCACTGCAGGCAACCTTTCGATTTCTAGCGATGCGGAGTTGAACGGAGCCACGGAGTTTTCCGGAGGAGGGCTTTTCGCTACCGCTATTACAAATAAGGGAACGCTCACAATTAGCGGAACGGGGGTTAAGAATTTTGGCGGAACCTTGAACAACGAGGGGACCATCTCAAACACCGGAACCGGCAATTTGAGATTCTCCAACGGCATCATCAACAATCAGGTGGGCGCGGTCTTCGACTTCGCAGGCGACGGAGATTTTCGTTGGATTGGTGGAACGCAAGGCCAGTTTAATAATAGCGGTACCTTTCGCAAATCAGCCGGCACTGGCGTTTCGAATATGAGCGGTGGAGGGTCTGCGATCGCCTTCAATAATGCGGCCGGAGGAATCATCGAAGTTCAGTCGGGAACGCTGAATCTGAACGGATCTGGTTCCAGTTTGGGTGGCGATTTCCGTGTCAGTGCGGGCGCGACATTATTGATCACTGGAACTGGGAATCAGTTTGAGGGCTCTTTCATCGGCTCGGGTGACGGACAGGTTCTGTTTTCGTCCGGCACGCTGACTTTGAGCGGCGCGACGGTATTCGATTTTGATGAAGGGCTCTTCGTGTGGACCGGAGGATCGATCAGCGGCGGCAGCTTGAGTAACGAAGGTTTTGTTGCCATCGATGATGGGGGCTCGAAATTTTTAGCAACAACTCTGGAGAATGAGGGACGCGTTATCCACGAGGGTTCTGAGAATCTCCGCTTCATCAATGGCGTCATCAACAACCTCAGCGGTGGCGTTTACGAATTTGCGGGAGACGGAGACTTCCGTTGGAATTCTGGAGCTCAGGGCGTCTTCAACAACTCAGGGCTGCTTCTTAAATCTTCGGGTGATGGCGTTTCAAATATGACCGGCGGCGGTTCGGAGATCCTTTTCAATAACGCTGCCTCGGGAACGATCGAGGCGAGATCGGGAACCTTGGTTTTCGACGGCAAGGGCGAGAGCCAAGGGGGCAGCTTTGAGATTTCAGCGGGAGCTGCGGTGGTTATCGAAGATGCCTATACTTGGCGCGGCAGCTATACTGGATCGGGTGAGGGCGTGCTTCAGCTTGATGGCGGTACCCTAACGGGCGATGATACTACCACTTTCAATTTTCCAGATGGCTTCTTCGAGTTTGTGAGCGGCACTTTAAGTGGGACGGTTTTGAACGTCGGCACCATTGCGCTGACTGGGTCGAGCAACAAGAGCTTGTCCGGAACCCTAAACAACGAAGGAACGATCAACAACTCTGGTACGGGAAACTTGTTCTTCACCACCGGCGTATTGAACAACCGTTCAGGCGCAGTTTATGATACGAGTGGCGATGGTGATTTACGTTGGTTGAGTGGCTCTCAGGGCATCTTCAATAATGAGGGCGCTTTCCGCAAATCGGCAGGATCTGGTACCGTAGATAATAGAGGGGGTGGTTCTCCGATTATATTCAATAACGGAGTAGATGGAGTTTTGGAGGTCCAAGAAGGTACCTTCCTGCTTAATGGCTCTGGCCAGTTTGAGGGCGCAGATTTCGTAGTCGCATCGGGAGCCAAGATTGAGTTCGACGGCACTTACACTTTGTTGGGCGATTACTCAGGGTCCGGTGAAGGCACCGTTGAGCTTTCGGGGGGGACGATCTCTGGAGATGAGACCACTGTCATCAATTTGCCCGAAGGGCTTTTCGAGTTTAGCGGTGGGGCCTTGGGTGGCGAAATCGAGAATACAGGTTTCCTATCGATGGTGGGTAGCGCCTTGCGATTCCTGGATGGAGAGTTGAACAACCAAGGAACGATTCTTCATGAGGGAGGTGGCCCTTTGGGCTTCCGAAACGGTACGCTAAACAATCTCTCGGGCGCGACTTTCGACACGAGTAGCGATGGAGATCTTCGCTGGATAAGTGGCTCGCAGGGCGTGTTCAACAATAGCGGCACTTTCCGGAAGTCTGCAGGAGCAGGTCAGGTTAATTTGACGGGAGGGGGCTCAGCAGTCCTTTTCAACAATTCGGCGACGGGCGTGATTGAGGTTTCCGAAGGGGATTTGCTGTTCAATGGCAGCGGCGGCGTATTCGAAGGGGGGACATTCATCGTAGCTGCAGGAGGGACGGCCACCTTCAGCAAAAACTACACTTGGAGTGGGAGCTACACAGGAACGGGCGAAGGCACCGTTGTGATCGATGGGGGAGTCATCACTGGCGACGACACGACGGAGCTCGATTTTGCGGAGGGATTGTTGGAGTTCGAAAGCGGGACGCTATTTGGAGAATTTTCGAATCTCGGCTTCATGGCGTTGACGGGCACTTCCAACCAAACTCTGCAGGGAACTCTGAACAATTCGGGTACCATCGAGCATCGCGGCGACAATGTTCTGTTTTTCTCAAGTGGTTTGCTCAATAACCTGAGTTCTGGCACGTATCAATTTACTGGAGACGGAAATTTTCGTTGGTTGAACGGCACTCAAGGGCAGTTTGTCAATGAAGGTCTGCTTGAGAAGACGGCGGGCGATGGTACATCGGATATGAGAGGGGGAGGCTCGGCTATCCTCTTCGACAACCAGGGTTCTGTACGATCGGCCTCGGGAACGCTGCTAGTGAATGGCGTGACCTCTCAGCTTTCTGGTTCAACCATATCGGGAGGCACTTGGATTGCGGATGGCGGTATTTTGGATTTGAACATCGCTTTCAATCGAAACGAGGGGACTCTTGAGATCGCGGAAGCGGGGGGATCAATCATTGATTTAGAGGATCTGGATACAAATGCCGGCACCTTGCTAGTTCGCGATGGGGCCACCTTTACGCGGACCGGTAACTTCAGCAATGAGGGCGTTTTGAAGCTCGGTCCGGATGGAACGGTCGATTTGACCGGAGATTTCACCCAGACTTCGAGCGGCACATTGGAAGCGCAGATCGGCGGAAGCCCGGCGAGCGAGCAATTCGGAGAACTCATGGTGTCGGGGACGGCAACCTTGGATGGCACTCTGGGGCTCGAACTGGTGAATGGCTTCGGCCCCGAGACAGGGGGCAGCTATCAGGTCGCGACCTTCGGCTTCCGTAGCGGAAGTTTTGCTACGGAGGATGGAGTGGCTCCGTTCTTCAATTCCGCATTGGGCTCAGGCAGCCTCGTGCTCAATGCCATTGCGACCGCTTCCGACCTGTCGATTTCCAATATAGCAGGACCGAGCAATCGAACGCCTGGCGAGTCGGCGACGATCACGTACACAGTTACTAATCTGAGCGGCTCGGAGGCCACCGTTGATTGGACTGACTCGGTTTATTTCTCGACTGATGCCACCCTTGACGCGAGCGACACGCTGTTTAGCACCTTCTCTCGTACGGATAATTTGGCGATTGGCGCTTCTTATAATGGAAGCGTGACGGCGACTGTTCCTGGTATCCCGAACGGAGACTACTTTATTATAGTAGTCGCTGACTCGGAACGTCTGCTGCCGGATACTGATCGCGCGAATAATGAAGATGTGGGCGCCGCGCAGATAAATATAGCTCGCATCCCCTTGCAGGTGCAGAGCGTAACACCCACCGGAGCGATTGTCGGGGCTTTCTCAACTTTTGATATCACTTTCAACCAAGTGATTGATGAGGCAACTTTGAGCGATGAGGACATTATTATAACAGGTCCTTCCGGTGCGGTGAGCATCGGCACGATTGCTTCGATTGGCGGCAATACCTACCGAGTCGGTTTCGCTGCTCAGAATTCAAATGGTGAATACAACATTTCCATAGGCCCTAACATTGCTACGCCGGGCGGCTTCCTGATGGATGAGGACAACGACGAGATCCGCGGCGAAGTGTCGGATGACGTGGCAACTTTCTCGGTGACTGTGGCTTTGCCAGATCTGGTTCCGAGCAACCTCAGTCTGGATCCCGACCCCGTTGAATCGGGAGAGAGCCTTACCATCAATTGGCGGGTTACAAACGAGGGAGACGAATCTGCCAGCGATGGTTGGACGGAAAGAGTGGTCCTTTCGCAGGACGGAGTGTTGGGAAATGGCGATGATGTTCTTTTGGATACAATCGTAGCGGGTGAGGCCTTGGCGAGTGGCGAATTCGTCGATCGCGAAAGCACTGTCCAGATCCCAATTGAATTACTTGGCAGTTATAATCTATTCGTCGAGGTCGATACCGAGGAAGTCATCGGCGAGTCTGACGAGTCGAACCAAAGAACGTCTGCTACCCTTGAGGTTATATCTACCACTCCACCTGTAGATTTGGTCATTACCGCGATCGTTGTTCCGATTACGACCCAAAACGGTACGTCGATTGAGATTAGCTGGACGGTTGAGAATCAAGGGCGTGTCGCCACCCAGCAATCCGCATGGAGCGACCGCGTTTATCTCTCCTCAGACGATACCTTTGGCAGCGATACGATCTTAGGCAGCTTTGTTCACAACGGCGTCCTAGGTCCGGGCGAGTCCTACACGGAAACGCAATTGGTTGCATTGTCTCCAATCCTTGCGGAAGGCAGTTACACGTTCTTCGTTCAAACTGACGTGTTTAACCAAGTCTCCGAACCGCAAGGCGAAAGCAATAACGTTACGGGCAGTAGTGAAGTCGTGGTGACGCTGTCGCCGCTTCCAGATTTGATCGTTGCCAGCATCGCCGCTCCTGCTGTGGGACTCTCAGGAACGGAAATCGATGTCGAATGGGTAGTTGAAAATCAAGGACAAGCAGATCTTTCCGGGGAGTCGCGAATCGACCGCGTTTATCTGACTGCAAATGGTGTGGTTGACGGGAACTCTCGTTTGCTAGGTTCC
>JBCCZW010000118.1:0-9167 GCA_039186805.1 Verrucomicrobiota bacterium | reverse complement strand
TTCGAAAACCCATTCGCCTTCGCAATCAGACACTAAATCGCTAAGCAGCATTTCATTCATATTAAAGTCATGAGCAAAAGAGATACCACACAACCAGCCTAGCTCTTGCGCGAACCTTACGCTTCTCGACGACAGATCCGCCACGATCGGATTTTCAAAATCTCAAAACTCCAGTTGGCAGCATAAATGCTAAATCCGCCTTCGAACCTGCCAAATCAAAGCGTTTGACAGGTTTTCTCCCTTTCGAAAATCACCACCGACTATTCTAAGCTATCAAATCCGAAATGACGCAAACCATCGCAAAGTCATTCGTTTCCGTACGAAATTTGGAAAAGCGATTTGGCGATGGACCCATCGTTCTCGACGATATCAATCTTGAGGTAAAGAGCGGTGACTTCATCTCACTGCTGGGTCCCAGCGGCTGCGGAAAATCCACTCTGCTAAAGGCGCTCTGCGGCCTGCTCGAAATCACTTCTGGCTCAATTAATATCGATGGCATGACGCCCGAAAATGCTCGCGAAATCGCCTTCTTCATTTTCCAAGAACCTAGCCTTCTCCCCTGGTTAAGAGTAGCCGGAAACGTCGAGCTTCCCTTGAAAATCCAAGGAGCTTCCACAGAGAATCGCAAAGCCAAAGCCGAAAAAATGATCGAGCTGGTAGGCCTCTCGGATGCGGCGAAGAAGTTTCCATGGCAGCTGTCAGGCGGCATGAAAATGAGGGTCTCCATCGCTCGAGCGCTCACTACATCTCCAAAGTTGCTCATGCTGGATGAGCCTTTCGGAGCTCTAGACGAAATGACCCGAGACCGGCTCAACGAAGACCTTCTCAAGATCAGGGAAGTCGATCCATTCACCGCGTTCTTCGTAACTCACTCCGTCGCCGAAGCCGTCTTTCTCTCAAGCAAGATCGTCATCCTCTCCGCAAACCCAGGTCGTGTCGCCGAGGTCATCGACGTTCCCTTTGATTTTCCGAGGTCGGCTCCTCTCCGCGAATCCACGGAATATCTAGAAATCCTCGCCAAAACCACCCACGCCCTTCGGGCAGTCGAAGAGCAATGAAGAAGTTTCCGATCAGCAACATCCTCATGCCGCTACTTTCGAGTGTGGTGATCTTTTCTATCTGGTACGCCGCGGGCAGCTTCATCGTCCAAGATCGGATGAACCAGGGTTACGAACGCGAAGAAGCCGAGTCGATTAGACGTATCCAAATTCCTTATCCAGTCGAGATATGGCAGGCCATCGTCGACGAAAAAGAGGACATGATAACGGCCGCCCAAAATACATTCACCGCAGCGATCACCGGTTTCCTGACGGCCGTTTGCCTCGGATATTTGATCGCCATGCTGCTGGCCTCGTCAGTGAAGCTAAAACAGGCCATGTATCCATGGATCCTAATACTTCAGATGACTCCCGTCGTGATCCTCGCTCCCATCATAGTCATCTGGATCGGCACCGGCCTTCAGTCCATCACCATTATCACCTTTCTGATCGGCTTCTTCCCCATTGTCGCCAACTCCACCATGGGCCTGGTCTCCACGGATAAAAACTTGGTCGACCTCTTCACGGTCTGCAATGCCACTCGATCGCAGGAAACCATTCTCCTGCGGGTTCCTTATTCAATGCCCTACTTCCTGACCGGCATGAAGATTGCCGGAACTCTCGCCCCAATCGGAGCCATCAGCGGAGACATTTTCGTGGGTTCTTCGGCAAGCGGCGGAGCAGGGCTCGGCTTCATGACCATAGTCTACAATTCGAATGTCAAAATACCCGCCCTTTTCGGCACGGCAACTATAGCATGTCT
Organism: Verrucomicrobiota bacterium; assembly: GCA_039186805.1. Classification (GTDB taxonomy): domain Bacteria; phylum Verrucomicrobiota; class Verrucomicrobiia; order Opitutales; family Opitutaceae; genus JBCCZW01. The sequence continues at coordinate 7,367 of JBCCZW010000118.1, read as the reverse complement.
CATGGGCTTCATATTCGTCGGAGCGGTTAATCTTATTCACTGGTACGCCCTGAAGAACTGGCACGAATCCGTAGTCAATAGAAACAAATGAAAATGAAACCCCGATTTGTAACCATATTTTCAATACTCTCAGCAGGGTTGCTTCTCATTGCATCCTGCTCTCAAAGCCCTGAAGCGGAAGAAGGCGGAGAGAAGCTCACCAAAATTATCCTGCAAACCGATTGGTACGCGCAGCCGGAGCACGGCGGCTTTTATCAAGCCGTCGCCAATGGCTACTATGAGGAGGTCGGACTGGATGTCGAAATTCGTCCTGGAGGTCCCAATATCACGACCACCCAGCAACTCGTCCAAGGCAACGTCCAATTCGGCATAGGGCGCAGCGATGCGGTCGCGATTTCAAGCGCTCAAGGCATTCCCATCACCATTACCGGCGCCCTCATGCAAAGGGACCCGCAAGCAATTCTATTCCACAAAGAAACAGGCATCGATTCATTCGAAGATCTCGACGGCAAAACGGTGATGGCCGGCCCGGGCGCTCCCTTCATCTCGATGCTGGAGAAAATCTACGACATCAAGATGAATATCACTCCCCTCGACTATGGCATGAGCCGTTTCTTGGGAGACAAAAATTTCATCCAACAGTGCTTCATCACCAACGAGCCCTACTACGTCGCAAAACAAGGCGCGAATCCGGGCACGCTGCTGATTTCGGATTCCGGCTTCTCGCCCTACCGAGTCTGGTTCACCAGCAAAGGCTTCGCTAGAAAGAATCCGGAAATCGTAAAAGCGTTCAATGAAGCGTCGATTCGCGGTTGGACGGACTATCTCTTCGGAGATCGCGCGGCCGCCAATGAACTGATCGCAGCCGCCAACCCAAAGCAGACTCCCGATTTCATGGATTACGTACACGGCGCTATGGTCGAACATCGATTAGTTACTGGCGAAGCCGACGACAAAAGCTTGATCGGACATGTCGATCCTGCTCGCATCCAAACCGAACTCGATCAGCTCACCGATATCGGAATGCTAGATAAAGAAGTGAAGGTGGAAGATATCCTCCTTCCAGACCTCCTAGAGCAAACTTCCGTCGAAACTCCGACGGAGGCCGACATCGATTTATCGATCGCGTTTACCCAGCTGGGACAGTCTGAAGTATCCATAAGCTGGATGCAGCTAAACTCGCTTCCGACGAAAACCATCACTCACTCCCTAGAGTTCGACAACATCGAGCGCCCCACCACCATCGCCTACCTTTCCGATTTCCTTGCGGAATTCGGCGACGATCAAAGCGACTTCTGGATCGCCAACTGCAGCGATGGCTACCAATCCAATTACACCCCCGAAATCATCGAAGCGACAAAACCTTTCCTGATCCTCGCGATCGACAATGTACCGCTTCCAAGATGGCTTCATCAACTCGGCCACCCCGAATGGGGACCGTACATCATCAACGTCGAGGATGACTCTTCGCTCCTCGACCCCGGTCACAAGAATCCTTGGGGCGTCGGTGAAATCATCGGCACCCTCAAAGAAAAAGCCTATGCCGGTCTGGGCGATAACCAATACGCCCGCGGCAAGGACCGCTTCGTTAACAGCTGCGCTAGCTGCCACGATTCTGGAAATGGAATAATAGGAGGAAACGTATCAACAAGAAACATACAGATCCTAGCGGTATTCGCTAGCCAAGCAGAGGACTACTTTAGACGGATTCTCGAAAATCCGGTGGAAGCGAACCCTCTCGCGGAAAAAATGCCGAGCTACGCCCATTACACTGAAGAAGAGATCGGGAGCCTAATCAGCTACCTCTCGTCATTCGTAAGCTCGTAAGTCGAAGACGCCCATAGTGTCCCTACAAAATCCTTCCGAACTACGGAAGGGACAAACCTTTGTCGCCTCATCACACCTCTGAATGTATCCATTTTTCTGGCACGCTAAATGCTGAATCAAACTGTCCAACGAATCTCGACTTAATAAATTAACCGACATGAAGAAACATCATACCGCAAACCGCATCGCGGCTACGTTCGCGATTCTCGCCGGGACTCATTCTTGGGCCCAAGACGATAACCCGCCGGAAGAACTAGAAGCCTTCATCGCTCAAGAAATCGCTCTTGAGGATTCCGATTCGCTGATGCCCACGGACCGCACTGTGGACTCCGCCTTCTTTGACGACATGGAACTGATGGACATTCCTCGGTCCATAACGGTACTCGCCCCAGAAACCCTAAAGCAGTTTCAGATTAACGACTTCGATGACCTGCAAAAAATTGGAGCAGGCACCGAACGCTACAATTTCTACGGAATCGCAGGCGCGCCTATTCTTCGCGGCTGGCAAGGTGGTATATACTTTAACGGTATGCTCCGCGCATTCCAAAGAAATGAAATGCCGACCTCATTCGGAGCGCTCGAAGCCATGGAAGTGGTTAAAGGAACCGCTCCCGCGCAGTTCGTCCCCAGTCACGTGGGAGGCTACGTCAATATGATACCAAAGTCTCCATTCTACGACGACAACAGCGGGCAAGCGGAACTGTCCATCGGCTCCAACAACACCTATATCGCGAAGGTCGATCAAGGCGGGGCCTTTTTACTAGGCGAAAAACCTGCAGCCTATCGCGTTTCGGTAACCGCCCAGCAAGCAGACAGCTACTACAATTTTGTAGGAAACGACTTCACCTCGATATACGGCTCGATCAAGACGCAGTTATCCGAAAACACTAGCATCTTCGCGGGAGCGGAATACTTCGAATTCAAGTCGAATGAAAACGCTGGCTGGAACCGACCCACCCAGAACCTCATCGACAATAACGAATACGTAATCGGCGAACCGCTTAGTATTGTCAGATCCGGCAATGGAGGACTGGCCGACAGAAACCTTCTCGACTCGAACCCGTACTTTAATGCTCTCCTCCTGCCCTCTTCTTTCGTGAGCGATGCCGTAACGAGTGGCAGCATCACGACCGCCCAGCGTGATGCCATGCTCGACTTAAGCGATACCGCAACGCGAGACATGATTTACGACGGTCTGCCTGCAGACGTTGCCAGAACCACCAGCGGCTACCTATACACCCCCGAATACTTCGATGCAGGAGGCCAGGTCTTCACGACCCAAATTGGGGCAGACCAAGTGCTCGCCGACGAAGGAGACTTCGCAGACTCCGAAGACCTCATGGTTTTCTTCGATATCATGCACGAATTCTCGAGCGACTTCTCAGTAGAAAACAAAGTCTTCATCGAGTCCCTGAAATCCGACAAGCTCACCTCATACCAATACGCATTCCGAATGGATCAACTCGTATTCGACGATAGACTGGCCTTCACTAGCAACATCGATCTCGGCGACTCCGCCGACTTGGTATTGGAATACGGCGCTCAGCTTCGCTACACGGAGGCCGAGCAACTTCAGGACTTCTGGGCCGAACCGTTTTCACGCCGTGACATTTCCCGCGACAACATCAGCAACAACTCGGTCTTCCTCTCGGGCGCTCAAGTTGATCCGCTTACCGGAAACAACTATTGGGGCGGCGGCTTTGGCGCCGGTGGACCCGGTAGCCACGCAGCGGATACAGAGCTCACTCAAGCAGGTGTTTTCGCATCGGGATTATTCGATTTCGGTGACTTCTTCACGCTAATCGCGACCGCGCGCTTCGACACGATCGATTACGAGGCCTCAGTGCCAGACGGTCCTACAGATATAGAACCAAATAGCACCAGCGGAGACGACAGCTTCTTCAACTGGAGCCTCAACCCATCCGTCCGAATCAGCGAGAATGTCTCCATATACGCAGCCGCGCAAGAAGCCACTACCTACGCCCCCGGCCAAGGCGGCGCGATTCTAGGAGAGGGTAACTTCGGCGAGTCTGAACTTCTTGAAGGGGGTATAAAGGTGTCTCTCATCGACGGAAAGCTCTACTCCACGCTCGCCTACTACGAATGGGAGCAAGCCAGCTTCAACGACATCACGGGCATAGCGGATCCCTATGAATCCGAAGGAATCGAATTCGAACTCACTTACGCGCTCAGCGATTCCACGACCATTATTGCAGCATTCGGCGATCGCGAAACGCGAAGGCAGACTGGACTCGGCTTCCGTTCGGTTCCCTACGGACTAGCAGATCCCACCGGCGCCAATAATGATGAAATCGGCCTTGCGCTCGGCGCAGGAACGCTCGTCCACCAATTCAGCACTCCTGTAGGAGGCTTCACGCCCGAAGGAGGAGCGCCCACGAACAATCCCGATCTAATCGCCCCAGGAGCGCCCGAAACTACCTTCAAGCTCTTTGTCGCTCAAGACTTCACAAAAACTTGGAGCGGTACCATCAGCGCAATCTGGTCGGACGACTACTGGCTCAACTATGACCGAACCCTACTAGTCGATTCCACCACGCTAATCAACGCCACCCTTTCCTACAAGGCAGAGGCTTTCTCGGTTCTCCTAAGTCTGGAGAATCTAACCGAAGAAGACTACTTCTACGGAGCAGACCCCGTTTTCGCAGCCAACGCGATCATCACCAAAGCGCCTGAAGACATGCAGGCCAAGCTGACGGTCACCATTCCATTTTGATCCCGAAATTGAGTTAGTAATTCAAGGCAGCCTTCTAACTGAAGGCTGCTTTTTTTATCCGCATCCAAGACGCGGTCGACAGTCATTCTCATAAGTTAAGCGAAAAACATTTTCCCCATGATGAGAACCCGCGCTCGGATTCCTTAAGTCGTCGACCGTCAATCGCGAACTGTCAATTCCAAGCTAACCGGAAACTTCTGGCGGAAGTATCGAATAATCAATCACACGACTCAAATCAGGTTCCTTCTCGATCAAGCCTAAATCGAGCAAAACGGAAATCGTCTGCTCCAAATTCTCCGCATCAATGCGCCCCACCGATTCGCCCGTTTCCCTATCGCCCTCCACAATCTTGTACTGAGCCATCGCCTGGTGGCTGTAAGCATTCAACTCGTCTCCATTTCCGCTGTTCAGCTCATTGAGCAAAAGATGCGTCTCGCTTGGGTCCCCGTCCATGTAATCTTCCCAACCTTTGATAGAAGCGCTGACGAAAGCGCGGATGACTCCGGGGGACTTCAAAGCCATTGTCCGAGACGTCATCACTACGCGCTCGGGCGAATACTCATCGTCAGACAAGAGCTTGGTTTCAACCTCGGCCCCCTTCATTTTAGCAAAGTAAGGTTGGCTAGTGATAAAGCACTGCTGAATGAAATTCTCATCGGCTAAAAAACGAGCAATACCGTAGTCCACCGGTATAATATTGAAATCGATCTCATATCGCTTCTTCAACCAAGCGACGAATGCGCTCCCTGGTTCCACCATGATGCTCTTTCCAGCGAGATCCTCCCAGGAATCGATGTCATTGGAAGCATGATACATGATCGCTTGCGGATCCTTCTGCATGTATGCCATCGTCACCATAAGCGGTAGGCCTCGATCGACGCCCATCAAGGCATCGTCCATTCGCCCGAGAGTGAACTGCGCTTTGTCAACCGCTATCGATTGCAAAGGCGTCGCCCCCGGCCCACCCTGAAGAATTTCCACCGCCAGGCCTGCTTCCTCATAATACCCCTTTATCAAAGCCTGATAAAATCCGCCATGGGCGGGTTCCGCATACCAATCAAGCTGCAGCTTGACGGAAATCAGCGAACCCGCTTCACCGACCTCTTCCTTCTGACCGCAACTTCCGACAAAAATCAGAGCTCCGACAATCGTTAGCTTACGCCACTCCATAAGTGAGGCCCAATTCCTTCAGCCATCGACGATAGGCAATCGCCAAACGATCGCAGGCCAAATGGAGCTCCTCCTGCAGATCCAAAGGCAAAAGCTCAGGTCTCTGCGATTCCACTGCCAATGCATCCTGCCCGATAATCAAGTTGGACCACTTGAGCGCCTCTTCCTCGGTCACCTCTTGGCGGAAGTCCGACATGCCAAAGAGCCACGCTACAGTGGTCTCCTCATCCACCGGAGTCGCCGTCAAGACGGACTTCACTTTCTCTTTAGTAAAGGCGGCAATTAGCGGGCGGTAGCAGTAGTAGTCATAACTTCGATACGCTCCCACACCAGTTCCATCGGGATTCGGCTGCCAGATGCGTAGACCATAGGCAGCCAAACCTTCATCTGTCTTGTCGACTTTATAGTCATCCACCAATGGCTTTTCCGGATCGCCCAGAAAACCTCCATGCAAGAAGGGAAGGTGAGAAAAATCCAAATAGTTTTCCACCACGCGAGGCGCTTTAGCATTTAACGGATGGGACGAAACAAACATCCGCATGTCCACCTCATCAAAAACAGGCAGCTCCGGCGCGGCAGTAATAGGATCTCCCAGGCAAACCCAAACCGCATCGTACTTCTCAATGCTATGGCAAGGAAAAGCCCTCGCTTTGGAAGGTATCGCTCTGCCAATCGGCTGAGCGGGTATATTGACGCAGGCTCCTGACGGATCGTATTCCCATCCATGATACGGACACTGCAGACAGCCATCTTTCACCTTGCCCAAAGAAAGCTTCGCTCCTCGGTGAATGCAAAGATCCTTCCAGGCCACGAGCTCCGATCCGCTCCTCCAAATCACGATGTCCTCGCCGAGGATCTTCGCAGACGCGATTCCATCCTCTGGAATATCCTTCGACCGAGCCGCCACATGCCACTCGTTTCTCAACACCGAATCATCAATCATATTAGTATCCGATTTCTGGTTACGCGATTCGACAATCGCACTCAAAGATAAGGCTTTCGCTCCGGTCGCGCGTACTCGTAGGCCAGCATCTCTCTCAAGAATCGCGCCGACCCCGAAACCGAAAGTTCCAGATACTCAGCAGCAATCTCATCGGTCACCCCCGTCGGATCGCCGAACACGCCCGTCGACGACCAGTCCTCGGTCTTCCACTGCCCGTAACCTTTCCCGACCAATCCGATTTCCGTATCAGGATAATCAGGAAAGCAAGGCTCAGCTCGATCCTCTCGGACCAAATCAGGCGTCAACGCCTTGATGAGCGCCGTCTCGGTAAAATTTGCGTGGATCCCAAACTCCCGCTCTCGCTTGTCGACGCCCTCCGGCAACGGCGGCAGCTCCATAAAGGTTCCCGCAGAACCCGCAAACACCGTCATCCCAAATTCATCGCGGATGTCTCGAGTGACTGCATGCAAGATCCCCACATTTCCTCCATGTCCGTTGAAGAAACAGAGCTTCCGAAAACCAGACTCGTGGACGCTGCGCCCAATATCGAACAAGACGTCGTACAAAGTCTTGGCGCTCAAGCAAAGCGTCCCCGGAAATCCTCTATGCTCGTTACTCTTGCTGATCGTAATAGGAGGCAAACTGTAAGCCGCCTCCTCGTCGTCCAGACGCTCCAAGGCCAGCATTAAAACC
>JBCCZW010000117.1:0-9316 GCA_039186805.1 Verrucomicrobiota bacterium | reverse complement strand
CGGAGCAATGGTGCGGCAAAGCGAACTCGATCAGAACGATGCGATCAAGCAGCGCTTCCCCGAATTCGCTGCCCTCTTGCCTAAAGTGGGGTCTGCCCAGGCGATAGAGCCTCCAATAGTGCCTCGATTGCGGGTGGCGGGAAACCCAACTTTAGGCAAGAGGGCAGCGAATTCGGGGAAGCGCTGCTTGATCGCATCGTTCTGATCGAGTTCGCTTTGCCGCACCATTGCTCCGATGCGTATCTGATTGGCGGATACTTCGATTTCGGAAAAACTCTCGATTGACGAAAGGTCGACTAGGATTTTGCAGCTCGTTTCTCGAAAGTTGAGAGAAGGGACTAAGCTTTGCCCTCCGGCGATGAGCTTGGCATCCTTTCCGTTGCGATCCAGAACCTCGAGCGTCTCGGCCAAGGAGGAAGGACGTAGGTATTCAAACGGCGACGGTTTCATGGAGAGCGGCGTAAATTGCCGACGGGGTAAGGGGAGCGTTCTTCAAAAAGAGCTCGTGATCCGAGAATGCATCGTCGATCGCTTGAGCAATCACAGCGCTTGTGGGGATGGTACCTGCTTCGCCAGCTCCTTTGACTCCGAGAGGATTGAGAGGCGAGGGAGTTTCGAGATGATCCGTTTCGATTGACGGGATGTCTAGAGCGGTGGGCAGCATGTAGTCATGCAGATTCGCGCTCTGGAGTACTCCGTTTTCCTTGTAGTTTAGAGACTCATACAGCGCTTGACCGATGCCCATGGAGAGGCCCCCATGAATTTGTCCCTCAAGCACCAGAGGATTAATGACTTTTCCGCAATCGTGTACCACCAGATATCTCAGGATTTTGACTTCCAGGGTCTGCGGGTCGATTTCTACAATTGCCGCGTGAACGCCATTCGAGGTGGCGCCCATCTCTGGCCCAAAGTAGCGGGTGGCTTCGAGTCCGGGCTTGGCGTCGGGGGAGACAGCCCCTCTCAAAGGGTTGGCTTGGTCCGCCAAGTCGCCCAGCGAAATTCGTTTTGAGGGATCGCTTTTGCTTTGGGCGTATCCCCCTTTTAGCTCTAGATCGTCTTGAGGCAGTTCCCAGAGCTTTGAGCAGTTGAACAGGATTTTTTCTTTAACGGCTAGGGCCGCCTCGTGGCATGCATTGCCCGCGACGACTGCTCCTCTACTGGCGAAGGTTCCGGTTCCCCAGTGGAATACTCTCGTGTCTCCGGTAACGACGCGTATCCGTTCCAAGGGTACGCCTAATTGTTCGGCCACGATTTGAGCGAATACGGTGTAATGACTCTGACCTTGCGTTCCAATTCCTGTGGCTACGGTCACGCTGCCGTCAGTCCCCACTGTAACGCGAGCCCCTTCGTAGGGGCCGATGCCCGATCCTTCTACATAGGTGGCGAGTCCAATTCCGATACGTTTGCCTTTTTCTCGCTCAGCGGGCTGGACGGCGCTTTTGAAATCTTCGTAGCCTATCTTCTCGATCGCCTTATCCAGGCAAGGCTCGTAGTTGCCGTTGTCGTAGGTGAGCTCTGAAAAATCTTGATAGATGATGCCGTGGCAATGGGGAAATTCTTCTGGCCTGAGCAGATTACGTCGTCTGATCTCTACGGGCGAGAGGCCTAGTCTACGGGCGGCTAGATCGAGGAGGCGTTCCATCACGAAGACGCCATGCTGTCGGCCAGCGCCGCGCACGGGAGTGACGGGCGTCTTATTGGTATAGACCGCTTGGAAGCGACTCCAGTAGTGAGGAATGCGATACGGTCCCAAGAGCGTACATTGACTGTTGAGAGGAACGGTGAGTCCGTAGGGATTGTAAGCTCCGGTATCGTGCAGGAATTCGTCTTTAACGCCTACAATCGTTCCGTCGGACTTGATTGCCAACTCTGCTCGGTGAATCTGACCGCGTTCCTGAGTGGTGGCGACGAAGTTTTCCGCTCGATCTTCGATCCATTTGAGGGGCTTACCTAACTTCAGAGAAAGCCAACCGATGACCATCTCTTCGGAGTAGAGGATCATTATCTTGGGCCCAAATCCGCCTCCGATAAAGGGAGCCACCACTTCCATCCGGCTCTCTCCAATTCCTAGATAACTGGAGAGCATACCTCTCAAGGGGATCGGCGCTTGGGTGGTGGCCCATAGGGTGAGCTTATCGGCCCGCTGGTCAAAATGAGCGACGTAGCCCCGATTTTCCATCGCTGCCGCCAAGGGACGTTCGTATCGGAATTCCTCTGACACGAGAAGATCCGCTTCGTCGCGGTGGCTGTCGTAGTCTCCTTTCGTTTGCAGAGCGTCGGCGGCAAGGTTATCTGAAAGTGCGTCAAATACCTTGGGACTGTTCTCGTCCAAAGCGTTAGCGAAATCCACGACGGGAGGAAGCACGTCGTAACTAACGGCGATTTTTTCCAAGGCGTCTTCTGCAAGGTATCTGTCTTCGGCTACCACAACGGCGATCGGCTCTCCTGCATAGCGAACTTTTTCTTTAGCCATGGGCCATTGTGTCCGTTCGTTGAATACAAGACCCTCGATGGGAGGTGGCGGCACCACCAGGAAGCCGGGCTTATAATCCGCTCCCATATCTTCCGCTGTGTAGACCTCGATCACCCCTTTGGACTGTGCGGCGGCCGCCTTATCGATCGATAGAATTCTCGCGTGGGCATGGGGGCTGCGTAGGAAAGCGAGGTGCAGCATTCCGGGAAGCTCGAGGTCGTCTACAAAAAGGGCCTGGCCCTTTAAGAGCCGAGGATCTTCCAATCTTCGTTTTGAGCGACCGAATGCCTTTTGACTCATCCGACTCTCTCTTTCGCTTTAAGGGTGGCATCGACAATGTGTTGATAACCCGTGCAGCGACACAGGTTTCCGGCGATCTCATTTCTTATTTCGCTCTCGTCCGCCTCCGGATTCCGCTTCAACAGGTCCGTGAGGGTCATGAGCATTCCCGGCGTGCAAAATCCGCATTGGAGCGCATGGCAATCTTGGAAAGACTCTTGCAGCGGCGTCAAGTTTCCGCCGTTGGATGCGGCGAGTCCTTCAACCGTTGTGAGGGAGGCGCCCTGACACTGTACCGCAAAGGTAAGGCAAGATCTGACCGGGACCTCATCAAGATGTACCGTGCATGCTCCGCAAACGCCGTGCTCGCAGCCCACATGAGTTCCTGTTAATCCCAAATCGTGACGGAGAAAGTCGCTTAAAAGCAGTCGCGGTTCGACCTCGCGAGAGTATTGCTCTCCGTTGACTTCTAGTGATATCTGCATTTTGGATACGCTTTCTTCTAGCATACCGGGAATGGTTTCAGGTGAGCGCTGAGGTTGCTTTAGCTAAGGTGGCGAAGTCCGAAACGACTCCAAATAAACCGCCGCCTAGAACGGTCGCGCGTTTTACTGTTTCCGCGTATTCGGAATCTAAAGTCGCGCAGCAATCTGCGAGTAGCATGACCTCATAGCCACGGTCGTTAGCGGCGCACACCGCGGTATGGGTGGAGCCTTCGATTATTCCTCCTTGCACGATCAGATTACGAATGCCCATCTTGCTAAGCAGATTGTGAAGGTCGCTGTTGATAAAGGGATTGATGGCCGCCCGATCAACCAGAGCTTCGTCGCCGATGGGGGCTAAGGATGAGAGAAGGTCGCTTCCTTCTTGGCCGGCGATGAGGAATTTCCCGAGGGGTCCTTCGTCGCCAACAACCCAAGATGTCTTTAAGCTCCATGCTTTTCGCTGCTTGCTTAGATTTTGGCCCAGAGGGTGGTAGACTTGGCGCGTGTGTACAACCGGAATACCGATCTCTCTGGCCCATCCGATTGTTTCTGCTGCTTGAGCAATCGCGAACGCGGCGTTCGTTAGTTCGATATTCTTGGAGGCTAAATAGCCTCGGGGATCGAAGTAATCGTACTGATAGTCAATCGACAGCAGGGCGGTGTTGCGACTCGTCCAGTTTTTGTCAAAGGGCCACTCATAGGGATCTGCTTCGACTGAGGGAAGGGATTCGCTCATCCGCTGAGCCCTTCTAGGCGCTCGATGATTTCATCGACTTTTTTAATGGGAGCCACGCCACTGCTCGGGGATGAAAGGAGTTTGATGTAGGCATCGTGGTTTTCCGTTTTCGAAGCTGCTGCGGCATCGCTTGCCAAGATGCAGTCGAATCCGAGGTCAGCTGCGTCGCGTAGGGTAGACTGCGTACAGACATCTGTGGTCACACCGCAGATAATGAGATTTTGGATACCTAGAGTTCGTAAGCCGTATTCGAGGTCGGTCCCCCAGAAGGCGCTCTTGGCCGGTTTGTCGATCACCCACTCATTCTCAAGAGGAGCGAGCTCGGGAATGATCTCCCAGCCGCCTTCGCCGCGGGTGAGAACGCGCCCGCAGGGCGTGGGATCGCCATAAGCAAATCCAGAGTGAGAGGTGCGCCATTTTATGTTCTCGCTGACGTCTCCCCCGCAAGGGCGATAGGCTTCTCTCGTATGAATCACTCGGATACTGTTTGATCTACAGTATTCCAGCAATTTTCCTAAAGGTTCAATAGCGACGCGTGTCGGTGCGACATCGACTCCGATGCGGTCGAACCAACCGCCTTTGCCGAGGAAGTCGATTTGCATGTCAATGGCCAATAACGCAGTTGCCTCTAGGTCTAGCTGCTGAGAAATGGGCCATTCTAGATCGCTTACCATAAATAGCGCAGGTGTTTCTAGGTTCCGGCGGGAGTTTCGGTGATGGCCTCGGTGGTTTCGATTTCCTCCGCCTCGCTCGCTCGTTTGGGAAGGAGCACATCCTCTGCCTCTTTTTCGCGATTGGGTAGAATGGCATTTAGGAGCAGGGCGACCATTCCCCCCGTTACAAATGAGGTCCCAAATACCAGTCGTACCCAATCGGGAAATACATCTAGCACTTCAGGTTTCAGCTGAAGTCCAATCCCTGTACCCAGCGCGATGGCCAGTACCAGGGCGTTGCGCTGGTCGATTTTCGTTCTCGAAGTGGTGACTCTGATTCCTGCCACTAAAATGAAGCTGAAGAGGACAAGCGTGAGACCCCCTAAAACAGGGGGAGGAGTGACTGCGATCCAACCACCGACCGGCGGGAACAAACCGAGCAGCAGAAGGAAGCCGGCCACGAAGTAACCGGTGCGACGGGCTGCTACGCCAGTGAGTTGGATGACCCCATTGTTTTGAGAAAAGGAGGTATTGGGAAAACTGTTGAGAAATCCAGCGACCATGGAATTGAAGCCGTCAGCTAGAATTCCTCCTCTGATGCGCTTCCAGAAAATGTTGCCGCGAGTCGGTTCCCCCGAAAACTCCGATGTAGCGGAGAGGTCGCCCACCGTTTCGACAGCGGAGAACAAATACATCAAGGCGAAAGGCAAAACGTAGATCCACTGAAAGTCGACGCCGTAGTTGAGTGGAGTGGGGAGGACGATCCAGCCGCTGGCAGCCGGGGGCGCTTCGACCCAACCAAAAATTCCGCATAGCATGTATCCAGCTCCCAAGGACACAATTATAGAGGTCAGTCGCAATATCGGTTTTCCTACTGCGTTGCAAGCGACGACGAGGGCGACGGTTATGATCGCCATGATGACGGGGGCCCATATGGGAGCGTCCGGACCAAAACCTCGTATTATATAAGAGAAGGCCGCTGGAACTAAAGAGAAGCCGATCAGCATGAGAAAGGTGCCGGTGACGAGTGGGGGGAAGAAGTTTCTGAGCTTTGGAAGTAGCGGAGCGAAGATCATCTGGATCGGCGCGGTGGCAATCGACATCCCAATCATCAGTGGAATGCCGCCCACTTTTCCGGCTTCCGCTAGAATTGGGATGAAAGCGAAGCTCGTTCCGGTGACGCAGAGCATGCCTGAACCGAAAGGACCACGCCGCTTGATCTGAATCAGCGTTCCGATCGCGGAGCCGATTAAGCCCATACTCAATAGGTAAGCCGACTCTTCTTTGGAAAATCCGACGATTCCCGCTAGGATTAGGGGAGGAGCGATCACGCCCACGAACATCGCTAGAACGTGTTGCAACCCGATTAGGAAACCCGTGTGGAGGGGGAGCTTTGCCTCGACCGGATAGAGAATCTGGGAGCCTGGCTCTGGTTCGGGACTGCTGTCGTTTTTTCCGGAATTAATAACGGACTAACAAACGACGAGTGCAGGTCTCATTCCAGTTAGAGTCTTTCCTGTCATTTTTTCGTAATGCTCTGGAATGGCTCCTGCTGATTTCGAAGCGTGAGTCTCGCAACCGTCGTCGACAAATTTGCCCAGCTGGATTTAGGTTTCTCTAATGAGGGGCTGACCCGTTTGTCGGAGCAGGCGAGGAGGGAGTGGCATCAGACGCGCTACCCTTGGGTGGATTGGGTGCCTTCGTTAAAACGAAAGCAGGACGAAGCCACTTATAATGTGGTTATCGTCGGGGCGGGGCAGAGTGGAGTGGCCGCGGCCGCGGCTTTAATGAAACATCGCGTCGATCCTCTCTTAGTAATCGACCAGAGGCCGACTGGCTTTGAGGGACCTTGGGTGGACTTCGCTCGCATGCCTACGCTTAGGTCTGGGAAGTTCCTGGTGGGTATGGATCAGGGCTTGGCTTCGCTGACTGCTGAAAGTTGGTTTAGAGCGGCCTATGGCGATGCGGCTTGGGAGTCTCTGGATAAGATTCCCACCCTCGATTGGGTGCGTTATCTACTCTGGTTTCGAAAGACTTTAAATATACCGGTTCAAAACGAGACTGAGTTGGTCTCATTCGATTATTGCAAAGAGGAGGACCTACTTTGTTTAGAGCTTGAAGCTCCTGAAGGTCCAAAACGGGTTTGGGCGCGGCGGATCATTTTCGCCAACGGAATAGAAGGCTCGGGAGATTGGAAAGTGCCCTCGCTCGTATCCGAAAATCTCTCTCCTCATCTTTACGCTTCGACTTCGGGACAGGTTGACTTTGAAGATCTGCGTGGAAAGCGGCTTGGGGTTTTGGGCGCGGGCGCCTCCGCTTTCGATAATGCGGGAACCGCTTTGGAAGCGGGAGCGGAGTCGGTGGATTTATTTTACCGTCGGCGGAACCTGCCACGAGTGAATCCGAACCGATGGATGGAAAATGCTGGGTTTTTGGCCCACTACGCGAGTTTGAGCGATGCGTGGAAGTGGAAGTTCTACTACAATTATTGGGCGGGCAATCAGCCGCCGACCCAAGCGGGCTACGATCGCTGTATCTGTCACTCCAACTTTCGTTTGCATCCTGGAACGCTTTGGCGGGCGGTCCGCGAGGTGGACGGCAAGATTGAAATTGAAACGGATCAGTCGCGTCATCGCTTCGATTTTCTTGTTTGCGCTACAGGCATTGTATTCGATCTGAAACTACAGCCACCGCTCGCTCCTTATGCCGATCGCATTGCGACTTGGAACGATCGCTACAGTCCTCCCGCCGATCTATCGCATCCCGTCTACGCTTCGATGCCTTACCTGGGTCCCAACTTCGAATTTCTCGGTCGGCGTCCCGGCGAGCTTCCATGGGAGGGAAAGGTTTTCTGCTTTAATTCAGGAGCGAACCTATCGATGGGAATCGTTGGGTCGGCCATTAGCGGCTTAAAGTACGGCTTGAGATTCCTGGTGGAAGGCGTGGGCCGCAGTCTCTTTTACGAATCCATCGATTCTATTTTCGACGAGATGATGACGTTCGACAAACCAGAGTTAACCGCTCCAGATCATGTCTAGCGCTGTTTCGATAGATGAAAGTTTGGAGCCCACACTTCAGCGGTTGAAGGAACTCGGGGCTCTCGTTCCAGAGGGCGACTTCGTTTTGCCAGGAGCAGCTGAAGGTCCGCTGAGCGGATTGAAATTTGTGGCGAAGGACCTTTTCGATATCGCAGGGCATAGGACTTCGGCGGGAAATCCAGACTGGCTGGCGGATCAAAAACCCGCCGCCGCTACAGCTCCCGTAATTCTCCATTTGCTCGATGCGGGCGCGACCTTATGCGGCAAATCGATTACCGACGACTTTGCCTGCGGCATGTTTGGCGAGAATATTCATTACGGGACGCCGCTCAACCCGACTTGTCCCGAGAGGGTCCCGGGTGGTTCTTCGAGTGGTTCGGTTGCGGCAGTGGCGGGAGGCGCTGTGGATTTTGCGATTGGTACGGACACCGGGGGGAGCGTGCGCGTACCGGCGTCCTTTTGCGGCATTTACAGCATGCGTCCTTCTCATGGTTCGGTGAATTTGAACCGCTGTTTCCCGCTCTGCGATTACTTCGATACTGCGGGCTGGTTTACACGTTCGTCCGGATTGCTTGAAACGATTGGCGCTCAGATTCTGACGCCCACAGGATCGGGCGAGGAGCTTAGCGAGTTACTCATTGCGGAAGACCTGCTCGATTGGGTACAGCCGGAAGTTGGGGCGGCGTTTCGAGGATTGTTCGATCATATGGGCATCACCGAATCGGCATTGTTCTTTACCCGAGAAGGTGAGCATTATTTGAATACATTTTGGCCGTTGATGAGCCGCCAGCTTTGGAATACGCATCGCGAATGGTTCGAAGCTGGAGAACGCCGTTTGGCTCCTGGATTGGCTGACCGTCTAAGAGCTGCGTCAGAGATTTCTGGCGAGGATTTTTTTAAGGCCACGGAGGCGCGGGCAGAAATAGCGGAGCATTTTGCGTCCGTTCTCGGTCGGCACCGCGTCTTGCTTCTACCGACGGCTCCGGGTCCGGCTCCTATCAAAGGGGGCGACTTGGAAGCGCTGAATCATTTCAGAGGCCGCTGCGTTTCGATGGTGGGCGGAGCCTCTCTAGGGGGCTTGCCACAGATTAATTTGCCGGCGATCGAAATCGAAGGAGCGCCCGTCGGGCTTTCGTTGTTGGGGCCTCGCGGCTCTGACCGCGCCTTGTTGCGGCTAGCCAAGAAAGTGGATGCTCAACTTACCGAACTGAAAGCGCAATGAGTCGCTTGGCCATTGTTGGAGCGGAGGTCCTAAATCCGGGCGAAGACGCGCCCGTTGAGTGTAACGTTTTGGTGGAGGAGGGACGCTTTGTTGAACTGCTTGAACCTGCGAAGCCTTTGCTTGAAAATTGGGAGCAGTTCGATGCTTCAGGCAAGTTGCTGATCCCGGGTTTGATTAATCCTCATATGCACGGGCATGCGAATCTGCTGCGGGGACTTTGCAATGCCTGGTGTTTGGAGATGTCGCTGGTTAATGGACCTTGGATGGCCGGTATTCGTGATCCAGATACAATTTACACCTCGACGTTGCTGGGAGCCTACGAGATGCTGTCGCAAGGAGTGACCGCTTGCTACGATTTGGCCTTTGAGTATCCTATGCCGACCAAGGAAGGCGCTCAAGCGATGGCGGCGGCTTATCGCGATGCGGGCAT
>JBCCZW010000116.1:0-9322 GCA_039186805.1 Verrucomicrobiota bacterium | reverse complement strand
GGTTGGTCCCGTGACGGTTATTTCGAGCCCTGCGGCGGTTTCGTCGTTGCCGAGGATTTTATTGCCGAGGCGAAATGCATAGGGGTCGAAGGGTCCCGAGGGAGGCACTCCGATGTCCCAATAGCCTACCCGCCCGGGATAGTCTTGCACAGTGGTTTGGGTACCGGCTTCTACAACATCTATAGTAGTAGGGTGGTAAACGAGACTGTCGCAAAAATTGGTGGTGTGCTCAGCCTTCAGAAACGCTTCTGAGGCTAGGATGTTTTCGAGGTACTCGAGGTTGGTCTCGATACCTTCTACTCTCGATACCGAGAGGGCATTGGCGAGCTTCGCGATCGCTTCCGCACGATTTGCGCCTTTGGTAATCACCTTGGCGAGAAGGGGATCGTAGAAGGCGGATACCTCCGTCGAGGTTTCGATCCAAGTATCGACGCGGGCGTCTTTGGGGAAGGACACTTCGGTGAGCAGTCCGGAGGAGGGTTGAAAGTTCTTGTTGGGGTCTTCGGCGTAAACGCGGGCTTGGATGGCAGCTCCGCTTGGCGAGATTTCGATGTTGGCCAGATCGGGCATCTCTCCTGCCGCAAGTTTGACCATCCACTCGACTAGATCGACTCCAGTGACTTCTTCGGTAACGCAGTGTTCGACTTGAAGGCGAGTGTTCACTTCTAGGAAGTAGAATTGGGCCGCGTCTACATCGTAGACGAATTCGACGGTTCCCGCAGAGCGGTAGTTTGCGGCTTCCGCAAGTCGAACGGCTGTATCCAAAAGATCCTTTCGAAGCTCGGGGGATATATCCGGGGCGGGCGTTTCCTCGATCACTTTCTGGTTGCGTCTTTGGACCGAGCAATCGCGTTCTCCAAGGGCGATCACCTTACCTTGGCCATCTCCGAAGATTTGAGCTTCAATGTGGCGTGCCTTTTGCACGAATTTTTCGAGGAAGATACCGCTATTGGCGAAGTTGTTTTCGCTGAGGCGTTTTACCGATTCGTAGGCTTCGCTGAGTTCTTCCGCGTTCCAGCAGAGTTGCATGCCGATGCCCCCGCCGCCGGCGGTAGACTTGAGCATCAAGGGGTAGGTGATTCGATCAGCTTCAGAAAGGGCTTCCTCCAGTGTATCGACAATTTCACTACCGGGCAGGAGCGGTACGTCGTTTGCAATGGCCAGTTCGCGCGCGGTGTGCTTTAGACCGAAGTCTATCATGTGCTGCGGTCGCGGCCCGATGAAGGCGAGACCGCGCTTCTCGCAGGCGTCGGCAAAGTCGGCGTTTTCGGAAAGAAGGCCGTAGCCGGGGTGGATGGCGGTGGCGCCGGTCTGTTCCACGGCGGCGAAGATGGCGTCGGTATTTAGGTAGGAGGCTTTTACTGGCGCGGGGCCTAGGCGGACGGCTTCATCGGCGAGTTCAACGTGTTGGGCGTATTTGTCCGCATCGGAATAGATCGCGACTGAAGGGATATCGAGTCGTTTGAGAGTTTTTAGGATGCGGACGGCGATTTCGCCGCGGTTGGCAATGAAAACTTTCATGCGGTTGATCGAATTGGGAAAGGGATCTGAGGCTCTGCTTTTTTAGAACCACTGATGTTCACTGATAAGCGCTGATGTTTTTAGGTGTTATATGATGAAATTAGAAAAAAGTATTACTTACTGGCTTGGTGATTCTGATTTCTGACATCAGTCTTCTGACTTCTGGACTAGTCCCAGATGATGGCTTCGACGGGGGTTGGGTTGTAGGCGTTGCAGGGATTATTTAGTTGGGGACAGTTGGATATGAGACAGATGACATCTCGCTCGGCAACCATCTCGACGTAACGTCCTGAGGCGCTGATGCCGTCTTCAAAAGTGAGCTTGCCGTCGGGGGTGACGGGAACGTTCATGAAGAAGTTGATGTTGCAGGTGATGTCGCTTTTGTCCATGCCGTCACCCCATTCGTGGATGCCGTTTAGAAAGTTGTCGCGGCAGGAGTGCATGTAGTCCTTGTCGAGCGAGTAGCGCATGGTGTTGCCTTCTCTCGAGCAGGCTCCGCCTACGGTGTCATGTCTGCCGCAGGTATCAGCCGTAATGGTGAGAAGCTTGTCTCCTTCTGTTGAATACAGGATGGAACCGGTGCTGAGATAGAGCTGACCTTGGCGTTGGATGGTGTCGGAAGCGCTGTATCGATTGGCGACGTCCTGCGCATCGTAAAACAGCGTATCCGCAGCTTGGTTACCTTCGAGATCGAGAATACGGAAGGTTTGGCCTTTTTTGATCTCGTGGATCCAGTGGTCGCCGGCGAGGATCACCTGACGGTAGCTAGCGGTTGAGGGATCGAGGGTTGATTCTTTTAGCATGGGTGAAAGGTGGTTGTTGAGTTGCCCATGAGGGGCGTGAAGGATTGGGAGTTGGATGGAAGATGAAGATGAAGATGGAGGATGAAGAGGAAGATGGAGGGTATTGGGTTGGTTAGGCTCTCAGAGCGTGGTAGTCTTCGGTGTTCTGGAAGGCGCGTCCGTTTTCGGGGCGGGAGAGGCGGCAGGGGTCGTCATCCGCGACGGGTTCGTTTTTGAAGACCTCCAGTTTTACGGGTTTCGGTTCGTATTCAGGGTTTGGATCAAGGGGATGTTGGCAGGTATTGAGGACCACAATTGTGTCCATTTCGAAGCGGAGGTCGACGTGGGCGCCGGCTTTGTTTTGCGAGGCGTCGTAGCTGAGGTTTCCTTCTTCGTCGGCGACGACTTTGCTGAAGAAATTGAGGTTGGGTATGAGATCTTTCTTACCGAGTCCCCATTTGCCGAGTTCGATGAGGAAGTTTTCTTTGGCGTTGCGGTAGAAGTGGTTTCGAGCTTCTTGATAGGTTTTAACTCCGTATTTTTGTTTCACTATTTCTTCATCTGTGCAGCCGCAAACCGTGTCGTGCCAGCCGTGGGTGTCTTCGGTGATGGAACAAAAGAGTCGACCCATATCGGAGTGAATACAGAAGGGCGCGGTGAGATAGAAGATGTGCTGCCCCTTGAGCGTATCGGGCATGTTATAGCGTTCGATGGGATGGTCGGCATTGTACAGCAGCATGCCGACATTGGCGCCGCCTTTGGTGTCGGTAATGCGAAGAGTCTTACCGCGCCCGATGACGTTGGACCACATAGCGCCGCCTCTTAGCTTTTTCGTGTATAGAATTTCTTGTGACATTGATTCAGGGTTTTGGAAAGTGGGTTTGAGGTATGTTGAAGCTCGGTGGTGGTTTTGCGATTGTGGGCCTCTGGGCTGACAGTTGGAAGCAGCGGCTCCTATTTTTGGTGGAGTGGGGGGAGAATGGCGGTCGTTAGATTTAGGCTGCCTGTCTTGACGCCTTTGCAGGTGATGAGGGCGTCTGCGATTTCTCGGAGCTTGTTGGCGGGCCCTTGAACGAGTATAACCTCCATGGTGTGATCGTTTTCCAGTTGGACGTGAAGGGAGCTGATAACTTCTTCTATGTGGTCTCTCTGAATTTGCGCGAGGCGACCGGGAAGCCCGGCGCGGCTGTGGGCGTAGAAGAGGGTGATGGTCCCGGCCATTACCGTAGAATCGAGGCGTTTGTTGTATTCGACGATCTCCTTATTTATGATCTCGGTGATCGCTTGGGAGCGATTCGAGAATCCTCGTCGTTCGACCATCGAATCGAGTTGTTCGAGGGTGGAGTGCGGAAGAGTCATACTGATGCGCTCTGTTGTATCTTTTCGATGAACCATAATGGAATTTTGAATACGAGTACGATTATTCGACGTCGTCGCCGGCTTGCGTCATGCGGATAAGAGGCAGCGTGTCTTCGGATGGGTCTTCCTTGGGCGGGTGGATGAGTTCTTCGAGGCGTTGCTTTGTGGCGAGAAATTCGGGCGATATGAATTGTTCTACGCTTCGGGGGCGCGGAACGGGGACTTCGATTACTTCCTGAACCTCGCCCGGGTGCGCTTTGAGCACGAGTATGCGGTCGGCGAGGTAGATCGCTTCATCGAGATCGTGCGTAATGAAGAGGATGGTGATGTCGACGTTGCGCCAAATCTGTAGGAGGTAGGATTGCATTTGGCAGCGCGTTTGGGCGTCGAGGGCCCCAAAGGGCTCATCCATGAGGAGAATGCGTGGGCGATTGGCGAGGGCTCGCGCGATCGCAACGCGTTGCCGCATTCCGCCGGAAAGTTGATCGGGATAGGCGTTGGCGAATTTCTTTAGGCCGACGAGTTCGATCCATTGAAGGGCGTCGGCTTCGGATTCGGAGAGTGAGTGCCCGGACATTTCCAGGCCGAACATGACGTTCTTTTTAACGGTAAGCCATGGGAAAAGAGTGTAGCGTTGGAAGACCATGCCGCGATCGGGACCCGGGCCTGAGACTGGGTTGCCGTCCAAGAGCACCTGGCCGGAAGTGGGGGTATCCAGTCCGGCGAGGAGACGAATGAAAGTGGACTTTCCGCAACCTGAGGGTCCGACGACGGTGATGAACTCGCGGCGGTGGGCTTCAAAGGAAACGTTGTCGAGAGCGGTGACGACGCCGTCGTTGCTGTCGAACTTCCGGGTCAGGTTTTGAATATTAAGGACGACTTCGCGTTGCTTGATTTGCTCGAAGCGCGCTTTGACCTCAGGCGTTTGTTCTAAGTAGCTGGGAAGTTCGAGATTCATGAGGGCTCGTTGGCGGTCAGGGGTTTTCGTGAACTTTCTTTCTTCTTAGATAGGAAGGCGGTTTGATTTAGGGGCCCAAAGAGACGATGAAGGAATATGGAGATCTTGCTTTGCTTGGTTTGGGTCCAGGGGAAGATGTGCTTTCCAAGCCATGCGAGGAACATGTCGGTACTCAGACCGATGATGCCGATGATGATGATGGCGGCGTAGACTTTGTCGAAATTGCGGTAGCGGCTTTGTTGGTCGATGAACCAGGTGATGCCGGAGTAGGTGCCAATGAGTTCGGCGACGATGAGGTAAGTCCATGCCCAACCGAGTAGAATTCGCATGTCTTTGTAGAGGTCGGGCAGTATCCCTGGAACCACTACGCGTCGGAGAAGATTGATTTTGTTGGCGCCGAGCGTTTGGGCGGCTTCGAGCAGCGCGACGTCGAGCTTTCGAGCGGTGTTCCCGATGACGAGTACCTGCTGGAAGAAGGTGCCGATAAAGATAATGGCGACTTTGGGACCGTCATTGATCCCTAGGATGGCGACGGCGAGCGCCCCGAATGCGGGAGCGGGCAGGTATCTAAAAAATTCGATGAACGGTTCGTGAAGCCTGGAGAAGAAAGGGTAGGTGCCGCAGAGGATTCCGAGTGGTACGCCGAGGAGCGACGAGAAGGTGAAGCCCCAAAATATGACCTTGATGCTGTGCCATATCGATTCGTGAAGCCAAGGTTGTCCCCGCCTTCTAGGGGGCGTGGTGAAACCTTCGTAGAAAGCGATTGCGACTTCGTGAGGGGCCGGGAGGTAAACGGGGTTAGCTGGCGTGCCGATGGCGACTTGGCCGTTTTTGTCTGCGGTGAGCTTGTTGCTTTGCTCGAATATCTCTTGCTTGACGAGGGTCCCTTCCTTCCATCTTGGCACATCGCCAGGGTCGGAGATCTCGACCATGGGATGGTATAGCCATGGGACATAGCTGAAGGCGCACCAGATTCCTATAGGGAGAAGAAATGAAAGGACGGTCAGAAGAATTCTCTTCTTGGGGCTAAGTTCCTTTCGGATGGCGAACCACTTTGATTCGGAAGCCATAAATCGCTTGCGGTGAGGGAAGGTAGGGAGTGTTTCAAGCGCAAATGCGGAGACGCGTCTTGCGACGCGTCTCCAGTAAAGCGCAACGTATCAACTATTTGACTACTTCTGCCGTGAGGGAGGGGTCGATGTAGGATTCGATGTCTTGAGCTTCGTCGTAGACTTGGTTCTTAACGTTGAAGTCGTCGACTATTTTGGAAGAGCCGTAGATGGACTTGAATCCGTCTCCCTTCTTGAAGAACTCCTTAGCCTTGGGACCTTTTACGATCATGGTGCCTTTGAGAAATGGCTTGTATTCGGCGGCGGTGAGATCGACACGGGCTGCCATGATTTCTACTGCCTCTCCGGTGGTCGCCGGGTCTTTGATGAAGTCGACGATTTTATACCAAACCTCGACTACCTTTTTCCAATCTTCGCGATTGGCTTCGAGGCTGTCTGGGTTGACGGCGAGAGTGTCGTAGATGAGGCCGGGCTCGTCTGCGGAGGTGTAGATTGCCGAGGATCCTGCGACGGCTTCGAGAGCTTGGCCGGAGTTTGGCTGCCAGGCGACGACCGCGTCTACATCGCCGGAAGCGAGTGTTTGCGCCGCTTGGTCCGTCGGCATGTTGACAAGTTCCACGTCCGATTCGGAGAGACCCGCCTTTTCGAGGCCATTCAGAAGGAGGAGGTGCGAAACGAAGCCGATTTCGACGCCGATTTTCTTGCCTTTGAGATCCTTGAGGGAGTTGAAGCCAGGAGCGGCGACGACCATGTCGTTGCCATTTGAGAAGTCATTGATGAGGATCATGACGTTGGAACCGCCGGTGGCTCCGGTGACGAGAGCGTCGCCGTTGGTCATGCATACGGCGTCGATCTGGCCTGCAGCAAAAGCGTCCATCGAAGCGACGTAATCGAACCACTCGAATTCGACGTCGACGCCCGCTTCTGCGAACCAGCCTTTTTCGATACCGACTTCCCAGGCTACCCAACCTGGCCAGTCGGAGTAGCCGATGGTAAGAGTGTCGGCCTTAGAAAGAGTTGAGGTGAGAGGAAGAGCTAGAAGAGCGGTTGCGGAGACCGCGCGTTTGAACATGGATGCGATATTCATAAACGTATACGTTACTTACTAATAGTCGGTTGGATGTATTACAAAAAGTAGTTTTTGTAATACGTTGCTCCTGTGTTTGAGCATTGAATGCGCCATGATTTTTGAGGAGACCGGTAAAAGCGGGATTCCTTTGCTTCGCCGCCCAAATCTCCCGGAGTGCCCGGGTAAAGCTGCAGTTTGCGCTTATAATTGACGGTCAAAAGCAAGCAAGCGGATCGAAGCCTGCTTCATTCCAATCACTGGAATCTGGTCCTCAGGATGGATAGTTGGGAGGGACAAATCGCGATCAGTATTACTATTTGCGTTTTTCGACGAGCGAAAGCGGAGCCCTGCCCGCAGGGGGTAGTTGGCCACTTTTTAGGTTTTCGCGGGCTCCATGAGGCTAGGTGGAGGAGATTGTCGCGAAATGCGGCGTTAGTGGCGGTCTTTACGACTTCAGCGAAACGTTGGTTTAGTTAAGACTCCTCTGAAAGTATGTCACTGAGATCCGGATACAAGTTTAGTAGATTCAGGCGGATCGGTCCTCGAGGGGAGGTGTTCGCGGCGTATAGGATTGATCGCTAGCCATCTGAGTTAGCGATCGAATCGACTTTGCCTGACACTTTGCAGCTAAAGGCTAGCGAGGGCTTCGTCAATGAATGGGTACTTGAATTGGAAGCGATGCTTGAGGAGACGAGAAGGGATGACGTTGCGGCTTTTAAGAATGAGTTCTGGCTCGGTGCGGAGTAGGAAGGCTCCGAGCTTCAGGATTGGTTTGGGGGTAGGAATCCCGAAGGGGGCATGAAGTGTTTTTCTGAATACGGACATGAAGGTTGCATCTGTGACGGGAGCGGGAGCGGCGATGTTGATGGGACCGGCGAGCTCATCATTCTCGATTACGAATACGATGGCTCGAATAAAATCTTCGATATGTATCCAGGACACCATTTGCTGGCCGCTGCCGTGGTGGCCTCCGAGTCCGAATCGAGTTTGCCGTTTGAGAACGGGATAGACGCTATTTTCCGCTTCGCCGAGGACCATGGCGGTTCGCAGGGCGACTTTGCGTACGCCTGGATGAGGCGCGCTGAAGAGAGCGTTCTCCCAAGAGCGGGCTACGCTAACGGAGAAACCGTTGCCGATGTGGTGGGTTTCGTCGTCGTTGGGGGCGTCTTTGCTATCGGCGTAGATGGTCGCGGTGCTGGCGTTGAGCCACACTTTCGGGGGAGTTTCAGCGCGAGCGAGGGCCTCAGACAAGGTGTGGGTGGTCTTAGTGCGGCTCTTCAGGATTTCCGCTTTGTTGGCTTTAGTGTAGCGACAGTTGACGGACTTTCCGGCTAAGTTGATTAGGACGTCGGCTTTTTCGAGAAGATCGGTCCAGGGACCTAGGGCTGTTCCGTCCCAATGGTGATAGTGTACACCTTTATGGGTTTTGCAGTCTCCTCTCGTGAGAATGTGGACCTCTGCTCCGGCGTCGTTGAAATGGCTGGCGAGAGCCTTGCCGAGGAAACCGCTTCCTCCTGCGATGAGTATGGTTTTAGCTTGGGTCATATCACTATTTGGTTTGCTAGAAAATTCGATAAATAATGAAAATTGGTTCGATTATAAAAGCCGTCGATTACGACAGCTTGGAGCTTAGTTTGACTGGTTTGGCTTAGCTGAGGAGCTTGAGGAGTTTCTGAGCGATGGCGGAGTCCTCTTTGGAGGCGATCTTCTCCATGAGCTTGTTGGCGAGTTGGACGAAGTCGTTGAGCTCAGAGAGCTGCTTGTTCAGGTGCTTGGCTTCTGGGGAGGTAAGATGCTTGGAGCGGTCGATGCAGTCTGCGAGCACTTGGCTAGCGGGTTCGGTTTCGCGGCGTTTGCGCTCGCGGGCGACGGTGCAGAAAATCTTCCAAACGTCTTTCTCGGCTTCGTAAAAGTCTTTACGCTGCCCTTTGATGACGACGTTGCGAATGAGACCCCACCCGACGAGTTCTCGGAGGTTGGTGTTGGCGTTGCCGCGGCTGATTTCGAGTTCCTCCATAACTTGATCCGTGGTGCGGGGTTCGGTGCTGATTAGGAGGTAGGAGTGGATCATCGCCATGGTGCGATTGATACCCCATTGGCTGCCCAGAGCGCCCCATTGGCCGATGAAATTGTCTTGAATGGCGCGGAGTTCTGCTTCGGGTTTTGTCGACATTTTTGAAATTTCTATTCTTGGCTTATTTTTCAGTAAATACTGAAAATTAAATTTGGCGAGCGATTTTTTCAGAAATTTTGAGGAGACAAATGGATAAGAGAGCTATCTGGGTGGCGAGGATTCCGCAGTGATGGAAAACGGCTGGCGAATTGGGGTTGAGATTTGGGGGATGGGCGCGAGAAGGTAGCGGTATGAAGTGGGGTTTTGCGGTTTGCGCGCTTATGTTTTTCACGGGTTGCTCGAAGAAGGGGCCAACTCCGCATCAAGCTTATGGAGAGTTTTACGAGGCGGTGATGTCAGAGGGATCGCGTTTGGACGGTCTGGTTTCGAGCCAATCATTGGCTCATCTAGAGAGTATCCTGAGCTGGGTGTTTCGTGGAGAGGAAGAGG